>NZ_JARVSN010000049.1:0-39384 GCF_030209165.1 Pseudomonas sp. fls2-241-R2A-110
CGGAGTGAGGGAATGCCGAGCCTAGGCGAGGCACCGGACGTCAGGGGCGCAAGCGTTTGGTTACTTTGCGCTTTTCAAAGTGACCCGCCGTCAGGGCGGAACCAATAGTCGCCATTACCCCAAAAACGGATATGCCCCCAACCCCAAAACTTTCTTAAGTGCACAGCATTACCTGCTGCCAACGCCGATCACTCAATGGCCGCGAATGTAATGCTCCAGTTGCCGAATCAGATCCGCCTGTTCAACGATGGCTTCCTTGACCAGATCGCCAATCGACAACAGGCCAATCAATTCGCCGTCCTTGACCACCGGCAAATGCCGCAGATGACTGTCAGTCATGACCGCCATGCAACGCTCGACGCTCTGTTGACTGTCCGCAGTGACCACCGGCGAACTCATGATGTCCCTGATCCGCGTCCCGACCGAAGAGCGCCCCTGCAAAACCACCTTGCGTGCATAGTCACGCTCACTGATTACCCCGACCACCTGCCCGTCTTCGATAACAGGCAGCGCACCAACGTTTTTCTCGGCCATCATCCTTAGCGCTTCAAGCACCATCTGGTCCGGCGCAATGCTGTGCACCTGCCGGTTTTGCACGACTTTAAGCGTCAGCAACTGTGCAGCTGTTTTCATACGTGTCTCCCCTGGACTCAAACCACCCCGACTTCCACCACGCTGCCGTTCAACCGCACAGGCCAGACACGCAGGCGCTGTTGCGGATGTTCCAGGCAACTGCCGTCTTCCAAACGGAAATGCTGCTTATAGATCGGCGATGCGACGACCATCTCGCCCTTGATATTGCCGACCAGCCCGCGACCGATGACGTTCGCCCCGGATTGCGGGTCATGATTGTCGATGGCGTAAAGCGTCCGCCCCTCGGCGCCCGGCAGGTAGAACAGCGCCACCTGTGCACCGTCGAGCCAGACCACCACACCGGAGTGGCTGACCAGATCCCGGTGCTCGCACACCGTTTGCCAGACCTCGGTACTTTCCAGGGACGCGACGCGTTGTGCTGTGGACTGGCTCATCAGACGGTTTCCTCAATGACAGGGATAAGGTTGAGTTCAGCCGCCATGATTGGGCGGCGTTGACCGCGTTCCTGGACAAAGTGGATGTCCGGGTCCGGGCGTTTATCGTTGACGAAGGTACGGAAGCGCTTGAGTTTTTCCGGGTCCTTGAGGGCGTTGGCCCATTCGCATTCATAGCGATTGACCACCAACTGCATCTGCGATTCGAGCTCTTCGCCAAGCCCGAGGCTGTCGTTGATGATCACGTCCTTGAGGTAATCGAGGCCGCCTTCCAGGCTTTCGCGCCATACCGAGGTGCGCTGCAATTTGTCGGCGGTGCGGATGTAGAACATCAGGAAACGGTCGATGTAACGGATCAGGGTTTCATCGTCCAGGTCGGTGGCGAACAGCTCGGCGTGGCGCGGGCGCATGCCGCCGTTGCCGGCGATGTACAGGTTCCAGCCTTTTTCGGTAGCAATGACGCCGACGTCTTTGCTCTGGGCCTCGGCGCACTCACGGGTGCAACCGGACACCGCGAACTTGAGCTTGTGCGGCGAGCGCAAACCCTTGTAGCGATCCTCGATGGCCAAGGCCATCTTGACGCTGTCCTGTACGCCATAACGGCACCAGGTGCTGCCCACGCACGACTTCACGGTGCGGGTCGATTTGCCGTAGGCATGCCCGGTTTCGAAACCGGCTTCAATCAGCTCGGCCCAGATGTCCGGCAGTTCGTGCAACTGCGCGCCGAACAAGTCGATGCGCTGGCCACCGGTGATCTTGGTGTAGAGGTCGTATTTCTTCGCCACCACGCCAATGGCGATCAACTTGTCGGCGGTAATTTCGCCACCGGGGATGCGCGGCACCACCGAATAGGTGCCGTTTTTCTGCATGTTGGCCATGAAGGTGTCGTTGGTGTCCTGCAACGGCACCAAGGAGGCGTCCATGATCGGCTGGTTCCAGCACGAGGCCAGAATCGAGCCCACCGCCGGCTTGCACACATCGCAACCGGTGTGGCCACGGCCATGTTTGGCCAACAGTTCTTCGAAGGTGATCACCCCTTCTACGCGCACCAGCGCATAGAGTTCCTGACGGGTGTAGGCGAAGTGTTCGCACAGGCTTTTATCGACGCTGACGCCACGGGCAATCAACTCATGCTCGAACACTTGCTTGAGCAACCCCGCGCAACCGCCACAACCGGTGCAGGCCTTGGTTTGTGCCTTGAGCAGGCCGAGGTCGGTGCAACCGCCGTCGATGGCCGAACAGATGGAACCCTTGGTGACGTTGTGGCAGGAGCACACCGTGGCCGACTCGGGCAACGCCCCCGGGCCCAGGGTCGGTGCGCCTGTGGAGGACGGCAGAATCAGGCTGGCCGGTTCCGCCGGCAACGCAATGGCGTTCTGCATGTATTGCAGCAGCGTGTCGTAACAGCTGTTGTCACCGACCAGCACCGCGCCGAGTACGTGTTTGCCGGTAGCGTCCACCACCAGCCGGC
This sequence comes from Pseudomonas sp. fls2-241-R2A-110, assembly GCF_030209165.1. Lineage (NCBI taxonomy): Bacteria > Pseudomonadati > Pseudomonadota > Gammaproteobacteria > Pseudomonadales > Pseudomonadaceae > Pseudomonas > Pseudomonas sp. fls2-241-R2A-110. Next base: position 2,500 of record NZ_JARVSN010000049.1, read on the forward strand.
GGTAGCTGGCGCTGGTTTCGTCGATGAACTGATAACTGCGCGAGCCCGGTGTGTGGCCGTGAGCGTCGCCGATGGAGCCGACATCAACGCCCAGCAGCTTGAGCTTGGTCGACATGTCCGCGCCCACGAACGGTTCGGCGGTTTCGTTGCTAAGCTGTGCGGCCACCGCGCGGGCCATCTGGTAACCCGGCGCGACCAGGCCAAAGACCGTGCCATTCCACGCCGCGCACTCGCCGATGGCGTAGATATGCGGGTCGCTACTTTGGCAGTGGTCGTCGATCACGATGCCGCCGCGCGGGCCGACCTCCAGCGCGCATTGACGGGCCAGCGCATCCTGGGCGCGGATGCCGGCGGAGAACACGATCAGGTCGGTTTCGAGGAATTCGTCATTGGCGAAATTCATCCGGTAGCGGTAGTCCTCACCCGCGCTGATTGATTGAGTGCCACGGGACAAATGCACACCGACGCCGAGCCGCTCGATCTGCGCCTTGAGCGCACGACCACCCTGCTCGTCCAGTTGCACCGGCATCAGGCGCGGGGCGAATTCCACCACATGGGCTTCCAGGCCCAGGCTTTTCAGGGCATTGGCGGCTTCCAGGCCGAGCAAGCCACCACCGACCACTACGCCGCGTCTAGCGTTGGTTGCAGCGGCACGGATGGCATCGAGGTCTTCGAGGGTGCGATACACCAGCCGCGAATCGCCCTCGGCGCCTTCAATCGGCGGCACGAACGGGTAAGAGCCGGTGGCCAGGACCAGTTTGTCGTAGGCAACACAACCTTGCGCGGTGATCACCTGACGACGGGCGCGGTCGATTTCCAGCACCGGCACGCCCAAATGCAGGGTCACGCCTGGGGTCTGGTACAGCGCGGCATCACTGAGGGCCAGCGACTCGGCATCACGCCCGGTGAAATACTCGGAAAGGTGCACGCGGTCATAGGCGCGCATCGGCTCCTCGCTGAAGACGTGCAGTCGATAGTGATCAAGGGCGCCGCGCTCGATCAGCTGTTCGACACAATGATGTCCGACCATGCCATTGCCGATCACGATCAGCGTTTGCTGCTTGTTCAACGCGGCCACATTGGTATTCATAAGAAGCACCCGGCTAAAGCCAATCACGATTCAAAAAGCAAAAAAAAACGCCTGAAACCTTACGGTTCCAGGCGTCTTTGCCTGTTCTTTTGCGGTGTTGAAACCAGACGTCTATGCCTGACCCACCGATGTTGCTCACGGATCGATCGTCGTTGACCGAGGGAGCTGCCCCCGACTGCATTCACGGTGGGCCTTGATCGATGTAATGCAGCGTTTGTGCCAAACCCGGATTATCCGCGTTTGACACAGTCTGGCGGCTTGAACGGGTGTTTGCGTCCTGCGGTGCACAGCGCTTTGTGCCTTGGCTTAGTGCATGCCGCCAGGCCCGGGCTTTATAAAAGTGCATTTACCCTGGTCACTTACAGATACCAGCGATACTCCCGGACACTGATTTCCTGCATAAACGCCAGATGATCCTGACGCTTGTTCTCGCAATAGACATCGACGAACTCGGCGCCCAGTCCTTCACGCAGTTGCGGTTGATGCTGCATGGCACGCACTGCCTCGAGCATTTCCAGCGGGAAGTCGACCCCACTGTTACGGTTTTCGTTGAGCTGCGCGATGGGCTCGTTGCCTGATTCCAGGCCATGTTCAAGTCCCACCAGAATCGCCGCCAGCACCAGGTACGGGTTGGCGTCGGCACCGGAGAGGCGATGTTCGATGCGCAGGTTTTTCGCATCCGACTCAGGAATGCGCAGACACGCATCGCGGTCCTCAAAACCCCAACTCGCCCGGGTGGCGATGTTCGTCGTACCGCCCAAGCGGCGATAAGCGTTCTGGTTCGGCGCGAAGATCGGCATGCAATGCGGCAGCAGTTCCAGGCAGCCCGCCACGGCATGGCGCAGTGATCGCTGTTGGTTTGCCGCCAGGATGTTGTTGCCTGCCGCGTCGTACAGACTGACGTGCACGTGCATGCCGCTGCCTGGGTGCTGCAAGTAAGGCTTGGCCATGAAGCTGGCGCGGTAGCCGTGTTTCAGGGCCACGCCTCGGCTGCTACGACAGAACAACGCCGCCCAGTCGGCCGCACGCAAGCCATCGTCGAGGTGACCGAAATTGATCTCGAACTGACCCGGGCCGAGTTCGGCGGTGATCACCGTGGTGTCGATGCCTTGAGCCCGCGACGCTGCGACCATGTCATCGAGGACCGGCGCAAAGCGGGACAGTCGCTCGATGTGCATGTTGGGTTGATCATCGGCATCGTCCGTCAGGTCATCCCGGGGAAACTGCGGGAGACCGTCGCGCAGCTTTTTATCGAACAGATAGAACTCCAGCTCGAACGCCACCACCGGGTGAATGCCTTTTGCCGCGAGCCTGTCCAGCACCTGCGCCAACACCTGGCGCGGTTCGAACACGATCGGTTTCTCGGTGCCGTCCGAGGTGATCAGCATCTGCCCCAACGGCTGCGCTTCCCAGGTCACCGGCTTCAGTGTGCCCGGCACCAGCCGGCGCAGCGCATCCGGGTCGCCGTCGTTGAAGCAGTAATCCCCGATCTTGAACAATCCGCCTTGCACACCCAGCAACACGCAGTTTTGCGGCAGTTTCAGGGCGCTGCCGGCCGCGACCTTTTCGAGCATTTCCACGGGGTAGCGTTTGCCGTAAAAGTGCCCCGGTATGTCCAGGGAGATCAGGTCGACGTAACGTACGTCAGGGTAGCGTTGGCGAAAGGCACGCACTTCGGCCAGCAGATCAGCGTCCATCATGGTTGGTCCTATTGTGGTTATCAGGTATAGACCCAGAGCACTCGCGTGAGATGCCCGGTCAGGTTGCCGTAACGGCAACGGGTGTGACTGTCGAACTGAAAGCTGTCGCCGGCGAGCAAGGTGACCGGGTCGTCGTCATCGCCCAGCCACAGCGTCAACTCGCCCTCGAGTACGTAACCGCCCTGCTCCGAGCTGTCACTCAAATGCCGGTCGCCACTGCTGGCGCCCGCTTCGAGATGACTTTCGAGCATGGAAAACGAGGCCCGCATCTTCGGCGACACCAGAATGTCGGTAATGCCATTGGCGTAGTACAACGTGCGGCGCTCGTCCGGGCGGGTGACCCACGGCAGTTCCTTGGGTTTGGGCAGGCTGTAGAAGTAAGTCGTTGGCACGCCCAGGGTTTCGCTGATCGCGGTCAGGTCGGCAACAGTGGGCCGAGACAAGCCGCGCTCGACCTGCGAGAGAAAGCCGACGGAGCGGCCGATTTTGTCGGCCAGTTCCTTCAGGGTGTATTTCTTGTGCTTGCGCAGATCGTGGATAAGGATCGCCAGCGCAGCGATTTCTTCTTGCTTGTTCATGCCTGCCCTTCCGCCAAGTGATTCATCAGATGCTGTCGCGCAGTCGATACCACGCCTTGCCGATGGCTTCCAGCGGTGCCGCCAGGTATTTACCGCCGGGGAAGCTGCCGTTGCTCAAGCCTTGGTACAACGCCAGTTCCTGCGGCTGACCGAGAATGGCGTCTGACACGGCGCGGGCGGCGGCCAGCGTCGGCAGCACGCCATGCCCGGAATAGCCCTGAAGCCAGTAGCGATCACCGTGGCGACCGATGTCAGGTGTGCGTTTGAGCGTCAGGTCGATGTGCCCGCCCCAGGCGAACTCAAGTTTCACGCCTTTGAGCTGCGGGAACACCCGTTCCAGAAACGGCCGCGTGGCGCCGGCAATGTCCTTGGGCAGTCCGCCCAGATACGTACAGCCACCGCCAAACAGCAGGCGGTTATCGGGGGTGCGGCGGAAATAGTCGAGGACGAATTGGTTATCGGTGACGCAGACGTTGCTCGGCAGCAATGAGCTGGCCTGCTCGGCCGTCAGCGGCTCGGTGGCGACTTGATACGTCCCCACCGGCAATACGCAACTGGCGAGTTTCGGATCGAGCCGATCAAGGTAGGCATTACAGGCCAGCACCAGCACATCCGCGCGGATCGATCCGCGCTCGGTGTTGACCCGGAACCGACCGCCCTCCTCTTGATAACTCAACGCTTTGCTTTGTTCATGGATGCGCCCGCCGGCCCGTTCGATGGCGGCGGCCAGGCCGAGTGCCAGTTTCAATGGATTGAGATGGCCGCCCTCAGGGTCATAAAGACCAGCCTGATAACGCTCGCTGGCGACCCATTGCGGTAATTGCTCGCGGCTGATGAACCGTAAGTCGTGGTGGCCCCATTTGTGACTGGCTTCGCGCTGCCACTCGGTCAGCAGACCGACGCGACGGGGCATGACCGAGGTCCACAGATGCCCGGCGCGGTAGTCACAGTCGAAACCATGGCGAACCGGCAATTCACGCAGCTCTTGCGCTGCCCAGCGCATGCCGTCCCACAACCGTCGCGCGCGCTCGTAGCCCAGCGCTGCTTCCAGCGGTGGCATATCACACGACCAGCCGAGAATGGCCTGACCACCATTGCGTCCCGAGGCTGCCCACGCCACCCGGCTGGCTTCCAGCAGCGTCACTCGCTTACCGGCCAAGGCCAGGCGTAGCGCGGTGTGCAGGCCGCTGAAACCGGCGCCGATGATCACGATCTCGGTGTCTTGTTCGCCATTCAGCGCAGGTCGGGTGGTCAGGCGATCAGCGCAACTGTGGGCGTAATAGCTGGCGACATGCTGCGTGGACTGCTGAAACATACAAGCCTCATGAAATTATTTTTTTATAATTTCATGAAAAACTACAGCATAAATTTCATTCAGACAACTCACCTGTTCGGCGATTTATGCCACGGATAACCTTTCGCACTGAGTTCAAAGGCGTAATCGAACAGGCGTTTCATGTATGCGCCGTCGAATTTCTGATTGCGCGGATGCAGAAAATCGGCGCCGATGTACGCCAGATTGAAGTCCGCCCCGTCCTGCTGGGCGATGCGGTAAATGCGATCGAGGTCGCTGATACCCTGGGTCTGGATCAGCGTGCTGATGGCGCGACCGCCAATGCTCAAGGTACGGCGCTTGGTGCCGGCCCATTGCGGTTCCAGCTTGCCGTTGCGAATGACATAGAAATGCCGGTCCCGGCGGATACGCGCACCGCTCACGCTGTTCAGCGCCATCACCGTGCCCGGCGGGTAAAGGAACACCTGAGTGAGCACGCCGCCGTCGACGTGCATCTCCTGAAACTGTTTGCCGTCCACTTCCACATCGATCATGACCGGTGAGACGGCACCGGGAATACTCATCGAGGCGACCATGATGTTGCGAAACAGGTCGAGCGCTCCCGGTGCGCCGCTGGCGGCAATGGCGCCCATGTTCCAGGTAACCGGCCGTCCGGCGTCGAGGTCGGTGGTCCCGATCATCAGTAACCGACCTTTGGCGTACTGCGCAGCGACGGCTGCCAGTACCTCGGCGGTGATGTATTTGGCAATGAGTCGCGCCAGGGGTTTGCTGTCCGCGATGCCATCGCTGGTCAGGCGGGTCAGCACACTTCGCGCATGGAAAACGTCTTTGGGGCCGATTGCGCTGCAGATCCCCAGAATGATCTCGTCATACTCAGGCCCCAGGTAAGCGAACGGCGCAACCAGCGCACCGGCGCTGATACCGGTGACGACCTTGAACATGGGGCGCGAGCCATGCAGGGTCCATCCGGCAATGATGCCTGCGGCGAAGGTGCCGGCGTCGCCGCCCCCTGAAATGGCCAGGTAATAGCCCCGTGGCAACGTGTCGTTGGGCAGCTCTTCACCGACGTGCGCCTGGGCCTCGCGATCGTTGGCCAGGCTCGCCTCCACGATGAACGTCGACAGGTCCCGATCCAGCCAGTAACGCGCATTCGGGATGCCCGGGATGACCGCTTGTTCCGTCAGCGCTTGCGGCACAGCCTCGCGGCGTTGCAGGCAGCCTTCGCGCAACATGTTCATCGTCGAGGCGCTGGGCCTGGGCAGAAATGGTTTCAAAACGCCTCCTGCGGTCCCCGCCATCGACAGAGAACGCGCCCGACTGACTCGGCAAGATGACCTCGGCGATCATGCGCGCGGTCAATGCCCATGACCACCCGCTCAAACCGGCGGCGGCCCTCCACCTTCCTGCGATGGGTCCCGTACCCACTGCCAGAATAATTGATAGCCGACCGCAAGAACCACCGGCCCGATGAACAGCCCGATGACGCCGCTGGTGACCATGCCGCCCAGCGCACCGATCAGCACCACCGGCATCGGTACGTCGACACCGCGTCCCAGCAACAAGGGTTTGAGAACGTTATCCACCAAGCCGGCCACGAACACATAAATGGAGAACACGATGGCGGCTGTGGTGGCTCCTTCGTTGGCAAACACATAGACAATCACCGGAATGGTAACCAGCGTTGCCGGTAACTGCATGATGCCCAGCAGCAGGACCGCAAGGGCCAGCAAACCAGCGCCGGGAACCCCTTTGATAACAAAACCCAGGCCGACCAGCAGCATCTGGATAAAGGCGATGCCGACCACCCCCAACGCGACTGCACGGATCGTGGCGGTGCACAGGTCGGCGATTTTCGGCCCCCGGTCCGGGCCGCTGATGCGCGAGGCGATCTGCACCGCGCTGCGCCTGCCGTTTTCGCCGTAGGCCATGAAGATACCGGCGATGATCAAGGCGAAAATGAAAGTGAGAAAACCCATGCCGACGCCGGCCAGCTTACTCAGCAGGCCCAGGATCACCTGTTTTATCTGCGGGAGGTACGTCGCCGTCAGCTCGGGGAGATTGGTCGAGGCCTGTAGCCAGAGCGCCGAAATCCGCTTGCCCACGACAGGCCAACTGGCGACCGATTCGCTGGGTGGCGGAATCTGGAAGCCGCCGCTTTTGACGAGTGCCACGGCTTGTGCGACCGAGTCGGCGATCGAGATGCCCAGCAGATAGACCGGCACCATCAGGATGACGATGGAAAACAGGATGATCAGTGTCGCGATTCGTCCCTCTTTCTGCCCCAACGGCCCCTTGAGGCGTTCTTGCAGGGGGTAAAGGGTGATCGCCAGAATCAACGCCCACAGCATCAGGTCGCGGAACGGGCTGAATATGTTGAAGCAAAACAGCACCAGGACGGTAATCAGCCCGGCACGAATCAGGACATCGAGCAACGTGCGTGAAAGGGTTTTTTCGGAAACCGGCGCGGGCAACATGCTGCCTCCTTGCAGATTCACTGCACAGGAATGGGATCGATTAGCCCAGCATAGACGTTCAATTCCCGCCGCGAGAGATCACCGCAACTTCAGTGGATCGACCATTCCCGCCGCAATGGCCATGCCCACCAGGTCCGGCAAGGTATTGGCCTGCATCCGTTTCATCACGCGCGAGCGATACAGATCGACAGTTTTGGCGCTGACGCCCAATTGCTCGGCGATTTCACGGGTGGTGTAACCCTGAACCAGCGGCAACAACACATCGCGCTCGCGTGGGGTGAGTGTCAGTAGACGTGCCTGCAAGGCTTCGTGGCCGCGGTTATCCGTGCGGCTGGCGGCGCACTTGCTGAGCGCCTGTTGCACGCTGTCGAGCAACAATTGCTCGTTGTAGGGCTTCTCGATGAAGTCATGGGCGCCGGCCTTGAACGCGCGGACCACGATGGGCACATCGGCGTGCCCGCTGACGAAAATGATCGGCAGGTTCAGCTCACGGGCGCGCATTTCTTCCTGCACGTTCAACCCGCCCATGCCGGGCATGCGCACATCGAGCAGCACACAGGCATAGAGCGTTGCATCACAGGCATTGAGAAACTCGGCACCGCTGGTAAACGGCAAGGCCTTGAGCCCGACCGACTCGAGTAACCAGACCGTTGAATCGAGCATGCCCTGGTCATCATCGACCACATACACCACGTGCTCCGTCACACCTGCCATTACGTCACTCCTGTTGTTGTTTTGTTGGACCGGCCAGCGGCAATCGGCAGCACATCAGCAGCCCGACCGGTTGCCGCCGGGCCTGCAACTCGCCACCAAAGCCTTCAATGATGCTGCGACTCATGGACAAGCCAAGGCCCAGGCCATCGGCCTTGCTGGTATAGAACGGGGTAAATATCTGCTCCAGTTCGGGCTCGCTGACGCCCGGCCCCTGGTCTTGCACATCGATTTGCACGGTGGCGCCACTGCCCTGCCCGGCCGTCATGACGATCAGCGACGGCTGCCCGGGGTGTTGTTCGCGATTGGCGTCGATGGCGTTGCGCAACAGATTGAGCAGCACCTGCTCCAGCAGCACCCGGTCGGCATAAACGGGCGGCAGATTATCCGGCAGGCGATCCTCGATTGTCACTTGGCAATTGCTCGCTTCCCAGGCACACAAACGCACGGCCTCGCGGGCGACATCGGTAAAATTCAGCGCCTGCATGCGCCGCTGGCCTTTGCGCAGAAACCCCCGTAAACGCCTGATCACTTCTGACGCATGCGTGGCGTGATGGGTAATGCGTTCCAGCCCTTGTGCCACTCGGGTGGCGGCCTGGGGATTGGCATCCAGCGTCTGTAAATAGCGCTGGCTGGCATTGGCATAATTGACCACGGCGGCCAATGGCTGATTGATCTCGTGGGCGATGCCCGAGGCCAGTTCACCCAAGGTGACCAGCCGTGCGGTGTGCGCCAGTTCGTCCTGATGGCGACGCTGTTGCGCTTCACGCAATTCGCGTTCAGTCATGTCCCGCGCCACCAATGAGTAGTAGCGCTCGCCGCCGGCCGAACGGTGCGCCAGCAGCACCAGCGACACCGGCACACAGGTGCCGCCGCCCAGAGGCTGCAACCGCGCGTCGGTGCTCCACACGCCATCGCGTTCGGCGCAGCTCCAGCCGTCATGTTGCAGGCGTGTCAGGTCGGCGCTCGCCAATAGTTGCGCCAGCGTCGGCATCGGCTGTGGCTCATTGAACCCCAGAATGCGCTGCGCCGCCGGGTTGAGGTACGTCACTTGCCCGTCCGGGTCGATAAACAACACTGGATCGGTGTTGGCCTCGACCACTTCGGCCAGGCGCCGCTTGTTCTCTTCGGCCTGCACCCGGGCCGTGATGTCTCGCGAGACGCTGACCACCTCGACCACCGCACCGGTGTAGGTTTCACGGATCGCCCGGCTGGCGGTTTCGAACCACAGGTAATGCCCGGCACGATGGCGAATGCGATAGGTCATCGTGTGATAACCGTCCTGCTCCAAAGCGTCCTTCGCACGCTGCACCAGGTTGGCCAGGTCCTGACCATGGAACAAACCCTGGGCCATTTGCCCGCGCAGCTCTTCGGGCCAGTAGCCGAGCAATGTCCAGGACGCCGGCGAGGCATCGAGAAAACGCCCGTCGGGCGTATGCCGGGAAATCAGGTCGGTGGTGTTCTCGATGATCAGCCGGTACAGCCGGCGTGCCGTGGCCGCTTCACGCTCGGCCAGCACTTGCGCGGTCGCATCGCGGCAACGGGCGAGCACACGGTTGTCCTGAGGATCGGGGATAAACGTCCAGATCAGAATCTGCTCTTGAAACTGCGCTTCGACCCCTTCGATGGCCCGCTGCTGATCAAGGCAGGCGCGTACCAGCACCCGGTGATTGCCCGGCAAAAAGCCCAGCACATCGGTCAGCGGTTTTTCCGCGAGCAAGGCCAGCAGCGCGGCGTTGAATTCCAGCGGCCGGCCCTGCGCATCCAGCAACAGACTCGGTTGCGGATCGTGACCCAACAACGGTGAGCCGCGCAGCATGCCGTTAACGCTGCTGAGCAAGGTTGTCAGCAAGTCCTGCACCCAACCCAGCCAGTCAAGACTGATGCCTTCGCACACTTCCACCAGCAATAACCCAGGCTGCCCCGAAGTCAGCGCCAGATCAAACACCTGGCCGTGGCTGATAGCGGCGCGGCGCAATCGACCGGACAACCAGCAATCGAGTTGCCGTACTTGCGCCAGGTCCAGGCGCCCAGCCTCCACCAGTCGATCAAATAGCAACTGATCGCTGGCCAGCGATGGATCACCCAATCCCGGCGGGAAGTGCTGTGCGGCACCCTCATGGCTGTAAATCCCTGCCTGTGGCTGCCAGCTCAGATACACCGCCCGGCGCACCTCTGGACAGTCCTGTAACGCATGGCACAACGCATCGGCCCGGGCAGCCAGAGACACCCCCTCACGTTGCAGGCGCAACCAGCTGTGCAATCGAACGGGCGTCAGGGTCATCACAGGTCCGCTTTGTCGGGGGAGCCAAGAATATACCGGCTCTGTCGGTAAGGTCGCATCCATTTGGATGCGCAGGAATCCAATATAGTATATCTACTATACTGCGTAGGTTGTACTTCCATATAGGTGAGAGGTTGTTATATAAAGCAAGCCGGACATAAAGGATGACCGCAGCGTCTACGCTGAACAGGCCATCCATAGAGCTAACAATCAGCCACCGAGTACCCGTCATGTCGATTTATGAACAAGGGCTAGCCCCTTCGGCTGTCAATCACATCGCTTTGTCGCCTCTGAGCTTCATCGAACGCACCGCCAGCGTTTACCCTCACTACCCTGCTGTCATCCATGGTTCGATTCGTCGCACTTGGGCGCAGACCTACACCCGGTGCCGTCGCCTGGCCTCGGCGCTGGCCGGTCGCGGGATCGGCAAGAACGACACGGTGGCCGTGATGCTGCCCAACATTCCCGAGATGCTTGAAGTGCATTTCGGCGTGCCGATGATCGGTGCCGTGCTCAACCCGCTCAACGTGCGCCTGGATGCCGAAGCCATTGCGTTCATGCTTCAACACGGTGAAGCCAAGGTGCTGATTACTGACCGTGAATTCCATGACGTAATTCGCGCAGCCGTCGGCATGCTCGATCACCCGCCACTGGTGATCGACGTCAATGACCCGGAATACGGCGAAGGCCAGGCCGTCAGCGACCTGGACTATGAAGCGCTGCTGGCCGAAGGCGACCCGGCATTCGCCTGGCAATGGCCGGAAAGCGAATGGCAAGCCATCTCGTTGAACTACACCTCAGGCACCACCGGCAACCCCAAAGGCGTGGTTTACCACCATCGCGGTGCGTACCTGAACTCATTGGGCAACCAGATGACCTGGGCGATGGGCAACCACCCGGTGTACCTCTGGACGCTGCCGATGTTCCACTGCAACGGCTGGTGCTACCCGTGGGTTATCACGGCCATGGCCGGTGTGCACGTGTTCTTGCGCCGGGTCGACCCGCAGAAAATCCTCACCCTGATCCGCGAGCATCAAGTGACGCACTTGTGTGCGGCGCCCATTGTGCTCAATGCCCTGGTCAACATGCCGGAGTCGGCAAAAGCGGCCATCGACCACCCGGTCAATGCGATGGTGGCGGGTGCTGCACCGCCGGCCAAAGTGATCGGTGCCGTGGAAGAAATGGGCATCAAGGTCACTCACGTCTATGGCCTGACCGAAACCTATGGCCCCGTGACCCTGTGCGCCTGGCATGCCAAGTGGGACGAGCTGCCGCTCGATGAACGGGCACAGATCAAATCCCGCCAAGGGGTGCGCTACTCGACGCTCGAAGGCGTGATGGTCGGCGACTCCAAGACCCTGGAACCAACCCCGCGCGATGGCCAGACCATCGGCGAGATTTTCATGCGCGGCAACACCGTAATGAAGGGCTACCTGAAGAATCCGACCGCCACCGCAGAAGCCTTTGAAGGGGGCTGGTTCCATACCGGCGACCTGGCGGTGTGTCATCCCGACGGTTATGTCGAGATCAAGGACCGACTCAAGGACATCATCATTTCCGGTGGCGAGAACATCTCCACCATCGAACTCGAAGGCGTGCTCTATCGCCATCCGGGTGTGATGGAAGCCGCCGTGGTCGCCCGTCCCGATGAAAAATGGGGCGAAACGCCTTGTGCATTCGTCACCTTGAAGGCTGACCATCAGGACGTGCGCGAAGCCGACATCATCAGTTTCTGCCGCGAGCACCTGGCCGGGTTCAAGGTGCCGCGTACGGTGATCTTCACTCTGTTGCCGAAGACATCCACCGGCAAGATCCAGAAGTACGTGCTGCGCGACAGGGCTAAGGCGCTCTAACCCCAACCGACGTTTTACCCGCCCGGCGGCAGGTGTTGCACCTGCCGCCGAGGGTTCGTGCAGCCCGGATTCGGCGCTGCGCTGCCCTTCAATGCCCAACGCATCGATAACAAAAATAATAAGGAGCCACACATGATCGACATTCATTCAACCGATACCGAACGCTGTGAACGCATTCGGGCCAATCCGAAATTCCTTCAACTGGTGAACACCCGTTCGCGCCTGGCCTGGTCGTTGAGTGCCGCGGTGCTGGGCATTTACTACCTGTTCATGGGCGTGGTGGCGTTTGCCCCGCAATGGCTGCATGCACCGCTTGCCGAGCATCGGATGTTGACCCTGGGTATGCCGATTGGCGCGGCGATCATCATTTTCTCCTGGCTACTGACCGGTTGGTACGTCTACCGCGCCAACACGCGCTTCGACGCCCTGGGTGCGGCCATTCTCGAGGAGAGCAAGTGATGACGCTGCTGCGAAAACTGATCCTGGCCGCTGCCGGCCTGTTGCCGGCCTCCATAGTCCTCGCCGCGCCAACACTGGGCGCAGTGGAAAAACAACCGCTCAACCTGCACGCGATCGGCATGTTCTTTGTGTTTGTACTGGGCACGCTGGCCATCACCTGGTGGGCTGCGCGACAAACCAAATCCACCTCGGACTTCTATACCGCCGGCGGTGGCATTACCGGGTTTCAGAACGGCCTGGCGATTGCTGGCGACTACATGTCCGCCGCCACGTTGCTGGGGTTGTCCAGCCTGGTGTTCGCCAAAGGCTACGATGGTTTCATCTACACCATCGGCTTCTTCGTCGGCTGGCCGATCATCACCTTCCTGATGGCCGAGCGTCTGCGTAACCTGGGACGCTACACCTTCGCCGACATCGTGTCCTACCGGCTGGACCAGAACAAAGTGCGGATCTTCGCCGCGTTCGGTTCGTTGACGGTGGTGTGCTGCTACCTGATCGTGCAGATGGTCGGCGCGGGGCAATTGATCAAGTTGCTGTTCGGTCTCGACTACCCGGTAGCAGTGGTGATCGTCGGCGCATTGATGCTGGTGTACGTGATCTTTGGCGGCATGATCGCTACCACTTGGGTGCAGATCATCAAGGCAGTGCTATTGCTGGCTGGCGGCACGACGCTGGCGTTCATGGCCATGTCGCAGTTCGGTTTCAGCTACGAGACCCTGGCCAGCAAAGCCGTTGAGGCTCACGCCAGTGGCTGGAACATCATGGGCCCAGGCTCAATGCTCGCCGAACCGATCAACACCGCGTCAATGTCACTGGGCCTGGTCTTCGGGATTGCCGGCCTGCCGCACATCCTGATGCGCTTCTTCACCGTGCCTAACGCAAAAGAAGCGCGTAAATCGGTGTTCTACGCCACCGGTTTCATCGGTTTCTTTTTCCTCGTGGTGTGCACCCTGGGCTTCGCCGCGATGGTGATCATCGGCACCGACCCGCAGTACTACGTCAATGGCGAAGTCGGCGGCACTTTGATTGGCGGTGGCAACATGGTCGCCATGCACCTGGCCAAAGCGGTCGGCGGCAACCTGTTCTTCGGCTTCCTTTCAGCGGTGGCGTTCGCCACCATTCTTGCGGTGGTGTCCGGGTTGGCCCTGGCCGGCGCCTCGGCGATTTCCCACGACCTCTACGCCACCGTGTTCAAGCAAGGCAAAGCCACCCAGAAACAGGAAATGCGCGTAACGCGCATGGCCACGGTGGGCCTTGGCATCATCGCGATTGTGCTGGGCATTCTGTTCGAGAAGATGAACGTTGCGTTCCTGGTGGGCCTGACCTTCGGCATCGCCGCCTCGACGAACTTCCCGGTGCTGATCATGGCCATGTACTGGAAAGGCCTGACCACCAAAGGCGCGATCATCGGCGGGTTCGCCGGGCTGATCTGTGCGCTGGTGCTGGTGATCCTGTCGCCAGCCGTCTGGGTCACCGTACTGGGTCATGCCCACGCGATCTTCCCGTACGACCACCCTGCCCTGTTCTCCATGCCGCTGGCATTCCTGGTGATCGTCGTGGTGTCGACACTCGACCGCAGCGTACGGGCCGACAAGGAGCGCGATGCCTACGCCGACCAGTTCGTTCGCGCCCAGACCGGCCTTGGCGCCGCCAGCGCGTCCGCTCATTGATTGAACCGGCACGGCCCGCTGTTGCGGTGCCGTGCCTACCGCACAAACCGTCCTTTTGAGGTTCACGATATGCCCCAATTCAACGCCCCGCTGCGCGACATGCGCTTTGTGCTGCATGAAGTGTTTGATGCCCCGGCCTTGTGGGCGCGCCTGCCGGCCCTGGCCGACAGCGTCGACGCCGCCACCGCTGATGCCATTCTTGAGGAGGCGGCGAAAGTCACCTCACACCTGATTGCACCGTTGAACCGCAGCGGCGACGAAGAAGGCGCGCAGTGGCTGGATGGCCAGGTCAGCACGCCGGCCGGTTTCAAACAGGCTTATGCCACCTACATCGAAGGCGGTTGGGTCGGCCTGTCCGGCAACGCCGATTTCGGCGGCATGGGCATGCCGAAGATGCTTGCCGTGCAGTTTGAAGAAATGCTCTACGGCGCCAACTCAAGCTTCGCCCTGTATTCGGCATTGAGTTCCGGCGCCTGTCTGGCACTGGATGCTCACGCCAGCGACACCCTGAAAAGCCTCTACCTGCCGCCGATGTATGAAGGCCGCTGGGCCGGTTCGATGTGCCTGACCGAAGCCCACGCCGGCACCGACCTGGGGATCATCCGCACCCGCGCAGAACCTCAGGCCGACGGCAGTTACACCCTCACCGGCAGCAAGATTTTCATCACGGGTGGCGATCAGGACCTGACCGAAAACATCGTGCATCTGGTGCTGGCCAAACTGCCGGATGCACCGGCCGGGCCCAAAGGCATCTCGCTGTTTGTCGTGCCTAAAGTGCTGGTCAATGCCGACGGTTCCCTGGGCAATGCCAACGCGGTGAGTTGCGGCTCGATCGAGCACAAGATGGGCATCAAGGCCTCGGCCACTTGCGTGATGAACTTCGACGGCGCCAGCGGCTGGCTGGTCGGTGAGGCCAACAAAGGCCTGGCGGCGATGTTCACCATGATGAATTACGAACGCCTGTCCATTGGCATTCAAGGCATCGGATGCGCTGAAGCGTCCTATCAAAGCGCCGTCGCTTACGCCCGCGAACGTATTCAGAGCCGCGCACCGACCGGCGCCGTCGCCTCGGACAAAGTGGCCGACCCGATCATCGTTCACCCTGACGTGCGCCGCATGCTGCTCGGCATGAAAGCCATGACCGAAGGTGGCCGCGCCTTTGCCAGTTACGTCGGGCAACAGCTCGATCTGGCGAAGTTTTCCGATGACGCCCAGGAGCGCGACAATGCGCAAAACCTGGTCGCGCTGTTGACGCCGGTAGCCAAGGCGTTCTTCACCGACACCGGCCTGGAAAGCTGCATCAACGGCCAGCAAGTCTTTGGCGGCCATGGCTACATCCGCGAATGGGGCCAGGAACAATTGGTCCGTGACGTGCGCATCGCGCAGATCTACGAAGGCACCAATGGCATTCAGGCGCTGGACCTGCTCGGTCGCAAAGTGCTGGGTGACAACGGTGTCGCTTTGCGTCAGTTCACTGCCCAGATCCGCCACTTTGCCCATCAGCCCGACGCGCCGTACGCCGCGCAACTGTTCGATGCCGTGCAGCGCCTGGAAAACCTCAGTGACTGGCTGCAGGATCAGGCCGCGACCAACCGCAACGAAATCGGCGCGGCGTCAGTCGAGTTTCTGCACTTGTTCGGTTACGTCGCCTACGCCTGGCTCTGGGCGCGCATGGCCCAGGTCGCTGGGCAAAAACTCGGCGAAGACGAAGGGTTTTATGGCGCGAAAATCGCCACCGCCGACTTCTACATCCACCGCCTTCTGCCGCGCATCTTAAGCCTGGAGCAATCCATTCGCGCCGGCAGCGCCTCGTTGTACGGCCTGAGCGCCGAACAGTTCTAACGATTGAACCGCACGCGGCGCCACGCTCCTCTCTTCTTTGGCGTTCGCGTTTTTTATCGATCAGCCCTCGCCCATCCGGCGAGGGTCGCGGGACCCGCTTTTCCATAATAAAAACAAAGGGGCTTCACCATGGACCGTCACACCCGCAATCTCGCTACCCGACTGCTGCTGGCCGGTGGCGTCATCAGCCTTTCGGCCCCTGCCACGGCTGACTTCCTCGCAGACAGCAAGGCCAGCCTGGAGCTGCGTAACTTTTACTTCAACCGGGATTATCGCCAGGCCAACGCCCCTCAATCAAAACAAGAGGAGTGGGCCCAGGGTTTCCTGCTGCGCTATGAATCGGGCTTCACCGACGGTTTGATCGGCGTCGGTTTCGATGCCATCGGACTGGTCGGCGTCAAGCTCGACTCCAGCCCTGATCGCGCAGGTTCCGGCTTGCTCAAACGCCATCGCGACACGAGCAAAGGTGCGCAGGACGAGTACGGCGAACTGGGCCTGACCGCCAAACTGCGCGCCTCAAAAAGCACGCTGAAACTCGGCACGCTGCTGCCCAAGCTGCCAACTGTGCTGGCCAACGATTCACGGCTGTTGCCACAAACCTTCAAGGGCGGTCAGTTGACGTCGCTGGAACTTGAAGGCCTGACCATGGACGCCGGGCGCCTGACCCAGGTCAATCAGCGCGACTCCTCGGACTACGAGGACATGGGCATCACCCGCACCGGCGCCAAGGGCATCACGACGCGTCATCTCGGTAGCGACAGCTTCGATTTCGCCAGCCTCAACTACAAATGGACCAGCAACCTCGCCACCGGCTACAGCTACGGTCACCTCGACAATTTCTACAGCCAGCACCTGGTCAACCTGACCTACGTATTGCCGGTGACCACGGGCCAGTCGTTGAAGACCGACCTGCGTTATGCCCGGTCCACGGACGACGGTGGCAGCAATGTCGATAACAACGCCATCGGCGCGATGTTCACCTACAACCTCGGCGGGCATGCGTTCGGCCTGGGTTATCAAAGCATGAGCGGCGACACCGGCTACGCTTACGTCAACGGCACCGACGCCTTCCTGGTGAACTTCGTGCAGATCGGCGACTTCGCCAGCAAGGACGAAAAGTCCTGGCAGGCGCGCTACGACTACAACTTCGCGGCCATCGGCGTACCGGGCCTGACCTTCATGACCCGCTACCTCACCGGCGACAACATCGATCTGGGCGGCAACCGCCCGGAAGGCAAGGAATGGGAACGCGATACCGACATTGGCTATGTCGTGCAGAGCGGACCGCTGAAAAATGTCGGGTTGAAGTGGCGCAACGCGACGGTGCGCTCGACCAACTTCGGCAGCGACCTTGATGAAAACCGCTTGATCGTTAGCTATACGTTGCCGATCTGGTAAGTAGATTCGGTTCCTGTGAGGGGGGCTCGCTAACAGCGGGCTCCCCTTTTTTTGCTCGCGAATCTTCTGTGTGCTGGAGGGTCTCATCGCGGGCAAGCCCGCTCCCACAGTTGACCGAGTTGTTCAGATAGACACCCTTTAATGTGAGAGCGAGCCTGCTCGTGAAGGCTGCCTCAAGGGCGGCAGCGACGATTGTAGGTTAAGATGCCTGCAAACCCGGCTCGCCACGAGACACCCCGCATGCCAGATACGCCCCGCCTGATCAAGAAGTACCCCAATCGCCGGCTCTATGACACCCACACCAGCAGTCATTTGACGCTGGCGGACATTCGTCAGCTGGTCGTCGATAAAGTGGCGTTTCAGGTGGTCGATGCCAAGAGCGGCGAGGACCTGACGCGCAGCATCCTGTTGCAAGTGATCCTGGAAGCCGAAAGCGGTGGCGAGCCGATCTTTACCAGCGAGATGCTGATGGGGATTATCCAGTTCTACGGCCCCTATCAAGGCGTGCTCGGCAGCTACCTGGATAAAAGCATCCAGACCGTCATCGACATTCAGTCCCAGACCGGCGCGCAATCGTCCGAAGCCTGGAGCGCCTTCATGCATCAACAGGCCCCGGTCATGCAGGACCTGATGCGCCAGTATGTCGACCACTCCAAGGCGTTGTACCTCAATACCCAGAACATGTTCGGCATGTTTGGTGCCAAACCCGGCACCGATAACGGGCCGAAAAAAAATGGCGATGGGGAATAATCCCATCGCCATCGGTGCTGCTGGCCTGATTTGACTTACTTGCTAGCCTTGGCGCCCGCTTCTGGAGCGGCCTTGGAAGCTGCAGCAGTCGCTGCGTCGAAATTGCTCTGTGCCGCATCGGACGCCTGTTTCACGGCTTTCTGTGCACTTTCAAACGCTGTACCGGCATTCGCCAGGCCCGACTTGAACGCCGCTACCACAGGCTCGGAGCCGGCCGGTGCATTCTTGCTGATCGCTTCGACGAACTCATTCACTTGCTGGGTGCCCGCCTCGACCTGACTCGACGTCAGTTTGGCGATGTCCGACTGCGTGCCCACGATCAGCGCTTGAACCTGACGATTGAACTCGGCCAGACGTTCGGTCTGGGCGTTCGGCTGGGTGAAAGATGCCTGCAACTCGGCAAAACCTTGTGGGTCACGCACGGCCAGCAGCTTGCGAACGCCTTCAAAGTGCTCTTCGGTGGAGTCGCGCAATGCCTTGAACTGCAACTGGCTCAGCTGTTCAACGCTGGCGAAGACTTTGCCGCTGATTTGCTGCAAGAGGTCGAGGTTGGCTTTCTGAGCGGTTTGCAGTTTTTCCGAATTGAAAAAAGACATGCTTGTATCTCCTGGTACTGAAAGGCCCTGATGGACCCGAGGACGCGACAGCGATCCAGCCAGTTATCGCGTTAGCCTTGATATTGCAGTGCACAAAACTATTTAGCAACGGCTATTTTGTGCACCGCACAATAAAGTTCACTGCTCCTGCCCATATTCCCTATACACTCGTGTCAATTGAATGGCTGGCTTGACCTCTATTGGTCAGGGCAACATTCCCACACAGGGCGCCAGGAGTTCACGATGGGTCAGGAAGAAAATATTGCGCTGCAAGATGAAGGGCTGTCGCCTGCGTCCGGTTTGTTTGAGCACCTGAACCATCTTCAGCGCCTCAACACCCGCAACGTTCTCGACGCCATGCAAGCGCGCCAGGCAAGCACCTACGCCCCTTCAAACCTCGGGCAACTCCGCCAGCCGACGCCCGCTGACTGGCAGGAATACCTCACCGATCTTGGCCAACGCAGCGTGTTGTTCTGGGACACCTTGCGCCAGCGCGGCGACAACACCCTGGCGCACGAGCGTGCCGGGTATCCGCTGCTGCTCAAGTTCAATCATGAAATGCTGGTGGCCGGTGAAGACTTGCCGCGCCCGGTCAACTATTCGCTGCTGCAGATCCTTGCCGGCCCCGGGCAACAACTCGACAGCAAAAAACAGCCGGTCATCATCATTGACCCGCGCGGTGGCCACGGCTCAGGGATTGGCGGTTTCAAGCAGGACTCGGTCATTGGCGAAAGCCTCAGGGCGGGTCACCCGACCTATTTCATATCGTTCAGCCATTCACCGTGCCCGGGCCAAACCCTCGACGACATCGTTGAAGCCCAGGCGCGATTTATCGAAGTGGTCAGCGCTCGACATCACGGCAGTGCCAAACCCGTGGTGATCGGTAATTGCCAGGCAGGTTGGGCATTGATGGGGCTGGCGGCTACACGGCCGGAACTGCCAGGGCTGATCATCGTCAATGGCGCGCCACTGTCGTATTGGGCCGGTGTCAACGGTCGCAATCCGATGCGCTACACCGGCGGTTTGCTGGGCGGCGGCTGGATGGCGCGCCTGGGCAGCGACCTGGGCAATGACCGTTTCGACGGCACCTGGCTGGTCAGTAATTTCGAAAGCCTCGACCCGGCCAATACTTACTGGGGCAAGTACTATCACCTGTTCAGTGAAGTCGACAGCGAGGCGGCGCGGTTTCTGGATTTCGAGCGCTGGTGGGGCAGCCCGACCTTGCTCAACGGTGAAGAGATCGAAATGATTGTCGACGACCTGTTCATCGGCAATCAGCTGTCCGGGGGCCTGGGGCGCAAGAGCAGTGGACTTGATCTCAAACGCATCGAAGTGCCGGTGGTGGTGTTCTGTTCCTATGGCGACAACATCACCTCCCCGCAACAGGCACTGGACTGGATCGCTGACATTTATCCCAGCGATCTCGCCCTGCAAGAGGCCGGTCGCACCATCGTTTACCTGCGACACGCGAGCATTGGTCACCTGGGCATTTTTGTGTCCGGCGATGTCGCCCGGCGTGAGCACCGTGAATTGCTGGGTGCGGTCGATGCGATCAACCAACTGCCGGGCGGGCTGTATGAAATGCTCATCGATGACCTGCCTGAGAACGCAGACACGGCCTACGCGGTACGTTTCGAGCCTCGGCGTATCGCCGACATCCACGGTGAGGTCCCGACACCCCGTGATGATGATCGCGAATTCGCCCTGGTCGAGCGCGCATCGGTCATCAACAACAGCCTTTACGATGGCTTCATACGGCCGTGGCTGCGTCAGCTGATCAACGAACCGGCTGCCGAACTGATGCGCAAGACCCATCCGTTCCATCAGCAGCAAGTCATGTGGAACAGTTTGAACCCGGCACTGTGGTGGCTGGCAGGCAGCGCTACGCAAGTGCGCAAGGATCGCCACCCCACGAGCCCGGACAATCCGTTACTGGCCTGGCAGGCATTGTTTTCCAACCAGGTTCAGGACGCCTTGAATAGCTACCGTGACCTGCGGGATGCCGCTCAGGAAATGTGTTTTTACGGCGTGTATGGCGTACTCGACAGCCTCGCAGGCACTGCTCCCGGACGCAATCTCCAGGCGCATGCCGAGCAGCACGATAAGGCCCTGATCGAACGTCTGCAGGACGCCCTGCCCCTGGGTGGTTTGATGGAAGCCTTGATCCGCATTCTGTTTCTGCTGGAACGTGACAGCGACGAGCCCGGCAAGCAAGGCGTCGACAAGTTGATCCAGCAATTGCAGGTGCTGCTCCAGGACCATAGCGCCAAGCCGCTGGACCTGCGCGACACCCTGAACCTGCAAAAACTGTTGGTTGCCACCCACCCGCAAGCCAGTCTGCTCAGCGTGCCCTTGTTGCTGACCGAGGTCGAAGAGCGCCAGCAAGTGCTGGCGGCCGTTGCCAATTTGCTGCCTCACCTGCTGACCCGCGGCGCAAGCCATCCTGTGTGGTGCGAGCTGCATTCGCTGCTCGACGTATCGATGCCCGGTTTCAACCTGACCCAACCTCCCGGCGCTGCCGACATCAAGGAGCAAGTGCCGGTCGTGGCACCCGAACCCATCAAGCAAACAGCGCCGGTCGTCACGCCTGAGCCGGTGGCGCCCAAGCCCGTCAAACACAAAGTCGCTGTGGTGCCCTCCGCCCCAATCGTCAGAAATACGGGACCCGTTCGCAACCCTGCCAAGGGTAAAAAAGGCGCGAACAAACCGCCGGCGAAGTAACGCTGAACGACTGACGGGCACCGCGTCACACTGGCGCGGTCTCCTCCAGTTCAAACGATTCATCGGCGCGATACTGGCCAGGCGTCATGCCGAACCAGCGGCTACAGGCCTTGTTGAAACTGCTGTGGTCATGAAAACCAAGGAGATACGCCACATGCTTCATGTTGAAATGAGAATGGCGCAGGTAGAAATCGGCCAGTTGCCGGCGCACGGCATTTTGCACGTCCTTGAACTGGGTTCCTTCCTTTTCCAGCGCGCGTTGCAGCGTGCGCTTGCTGATGTTCAATGCCGCCGCAATCGACTCCATGTCGCACTGCCCGTGGCCCTGGCTCAAGCGTTCGGTGAGCAGCGCACGAATCCTGCCGACAATGCAAAACCCGAACAGCAGGTCCAGTTGCGCCTCGGCAAAACTGTCATGCAACACCGCCAGTGTTTCGTTGGCCATGCTCAACGGCCGCATCAGCTCCTGCCCGTCAAACAAAATGCTGTCATAAGCCGCGCCAAAATGCAGATCGTCGCCAAACAACCGCCGATGTTCGCGGGTGTCTGCGGGCTCCGGATAAGTGAACTCGACGCTCAAGGGGTGCGGTAAGGTGCCGCCCGCCAGCTTGCGGCAAAAACCCAGCAATGACGCCAGCCCGGCATCGGTGTACTGACGGGGTTTGACCGAGCCAAGTTGTTCATGATCGAGACCGGACAGTCGGTAATTTTGCTGTTCCGATGTAAAGAAAAGGCTGAATCCAGTGCCAATCAACGGACTGAAACGGACCAGCCGTTCGAGGGCTTTTTTCAGGTTCAGGCTGGACATCATGGTGTAGCCGACGATCTGAAAGCTGCCGGGATGGAAACTGCCATAAGCCTTCAGGCCGAGGTCTGGATCGCCAGAGGCCTGTGCAGCCAGATCCCATAATCGATAGATAGCCCTTCGCTCGCAAAACGCTCCGGGTTTGTTCGCCAACTCGATATCCAGTCCAGCCTCCTGACACAGACTGGCGACTTCCAGTCCTTGAGCCGAGAGCGTATTTACCAGCACGCTGGCATAGCCTGAACTCATTCTATACATGGCGTCCTCAATGACCTGTGGAACCGAACATCCTGTCCGGAGCCATGACTGATCTGCAATGAATCGAATACTGACGGATTGTTCAGTTGCCAATGTTGATCCGAGTATAGGTGCTCCTCACTTTTAGCCACCATTCGTCACCCTGATACAGGCAACTTGCGCTTGGCACCGTTGGACACCAGAGCGTCACCTCCCAACACTTCCGCATCCCCCGCCAATAACGAACACTCCTCCCATCTTGCAGCGCAATAAAAAAAAGGGAAGAAGTCTATGAAGTCGCTTGGTCGTATTGCGTTGGTCACTGGCGGTATGGGTGGGATTGGCACGGCGATAAGCCAGCGCCTTTACAAGGAAGGATTCAAGGTCATCGTCGGTTGCAGCTCGGATTCGGCCCGCAAGAACGAGTGGATTGCCGGCCAGCTGGCGGCGGGTTATCAATTTGAATGCATTTACGGCGACATCACCGATTGGGAGTCAACGCGCAAGGCGTTCGAAATGGCGCGGGAGCAGTTCGGCCCGGTCGATGTGCTGGTCAACAACGCCGGCATCACCCGTGATGCCTCGTTTCGCAAGCTCAAGCCCGAAGACTGGAATGCCGTCATCGGCACCAATCTGACAGGCCTGTTCAACACCACCAAACAGGTGATCGAAGGCATGTTGGCCAAGGGTTGGGGACGGGTGATCAATATCTCTTCGATCAACGGTCAGCGCGGCCAGTTCGGGCAAACCAACTACAGCGCGGCCAAGGCCGGCATTCACGGCTTCACCATGGCCCTGGCACGGGAAGTTTCGGGCAAGGGCGTGACCGTCAATACGGTTTCTCCCGGCTACATCCAGACCAGTATGACTGCGGCTATCCGCCAGGACATCCTCGATACGATGATCGCCGCCACTCCGGTCGGGCGTCTGGGCCAACCCGAAGAAATCGCCTCGATCGTGGCCTGGCTGGCCTCCGATGAGTCGGGCTACAGCACCGGTGCCGACTTCTCGGTCAACGGCGGCATGAACATGCAGTAGGCCTGTCAGGGCATGGACGCCCTGCTCCCGCTCGACAACATCCTAATGAGGTCTCGCATGAACGAAGTCGTAATCGTTGCCGCAACACGTACCGCCATCGGCAGTTTCCAAGGTGCCCTGTCGGCGATTCCCGCCACCGAACTGGGCGCTGCGGTGATTCGCAGCCTGCTCGAACAGGCCGGGGTCGACGCCGCCCAGATCGATGAAGTGATCCTCGGCCAGGTCCTCACCGCAGGCTCGGGCCAAAATCCGGCACGCCAGAGCGCAATCAAGGCCGGCCTGCCCTTTACCACCCCTGCCCTGACCCTGAACAAGGTGTGCGGCTCGGGCCTCAAGGCGGTGCAACTGGCCGTCCAGGCGATTCGTTGCGGCGACGCCGAACTGGTGATTGCCGGCGGTCAGGAAAACATGAGCCTGGCGCCGTATGTGCTGCCCAAGGCACGCACCGGCTTGCGCCTGGGTCATGCGCAACTGCAAGACAGCGTGATCCAGGACGGTTTGTGGGATGCCTTCAACGACTATCACATGGGCATTACCGCAGAGAACCTCGCCACGCAGTACAGCCTCAGCCGCGAAGACCAGGACGCCTTCGCCGCCGCCTCGCAACAGAAAGCCGCAGCGGCCATCGAAGCGGGTTATTTCAAGCGGGAAATCACCCCGATCCTGATTCCCCAGCGCAAGGGCGATCCGCTGGCGTTCGACACCGATGAACAACCGCGCCCGGGTAGCACGCTGCAAGCGTTGAGCAATCTCAAACCCGCATTCCAGAAAGACGGCAGCGTCACCGCCGGCAATTCATCGACCCTCAACGACGGCGCGGCCGTGTTGCTGTTGGCCAGCGCCGCCAAGGCGCTGGTGCTGGGTTTACCCGTGTTGGCGCGCATCAAGGCTTACGCCGGTGCGGGCGTGGACCCATCGATCATGGGCATCGGCCCGGTGCCGGCCACCCGTTTGGCATTGACCAAAGCCGGCTGGTGCCTGGACGACCTTGACCTGATCGAAGCCAACGAAGCATTCGCCGCGCAGTCACTGGCGGTCGGCAAGGAACTGGGTTGGGACACCCACAAGGTCAACGTCAACGGTGGCGCGATTGCACTGGGGCATCCGATCGGCGCATCGGGCGCGCGGATTCTGGTGTCGCTGGTGCACGAGCTGATTCGTCGTGACGGCAAAAAAGGCCTGGCCACGTTGTGCATCGGCGGAGGCCAAGGCGTCAGCCTGCTCATCGAACGATAAAAATAAAAAAGGCTTGGCTGACTACTGACGCGGTGCCGAATGGCGGCACCGCGGTTTTTTTCTGCCCGGATTTGCGATGTCGGCAAGGAGTTCCATGGACAATAACGCGCACACCTTCAACACCTTCTGGTCAGGCCAGGTCCCGTTCATTGCCTCCTTTGCAGTGCAACAATTACGTCTATGGGTCAGCACCAATCCGTGGTTTACCGGCCAGGACTATAACGAGTGGTTTGAGTTGCCCCGTGCAACCCTGGACAACCTTCAAGCCGATTATCAAATGCAGTGGGGCGATCTGGGCCAGCGCCTGTTGACCGGCCAGCCGTTCAGCTTCGAAGATCGACGTTTCGCCAGCGGCAACTGGAACACTCCGCTGTTCGGCTCCCTGGCGGCGTTCTACCTGCTCAACGCCGGTTTCCTGCTCAAGCTGCTCGACAAGCTACCCATCAAGGACAAGAAACCGCGCCAACGCCTGCTCTATCTGGTGGAACAAGCCATTGCCGCCGGTGCGCCCAGCAACTTCCTCGCCAGTAACCCGGACGCCTTGCAACGTGTCGTCGATACTCAGGGTGCCAGCCTGCTCACCGGCCTGCTGCACCTGGCCAGCGACCTGCAAGAAGGCAAGATGCGCCAGTGCGACAGCGGTGCCTTCAAGGTCGGCGTCGATCTGGCCAACACGCCCGGCGAAGTGGTGTTCGAGAACGAGCTGTTCCAGTTGATCCAGTACTACCCGCAGAGTGAAACCCAGTACCGGCGTCCGGTGTTCATCGTCCCGCCGTCGATCAACAAGTTCTACATCCTCGACCTGCGCCCGGACAACTCGATGGTTCGCCACTTGTTGCAGCAAGGGCACCCGGTGTTCCTGATGTCGTGGCGCAACTTTGATGCGGCGCATGCCGGCACCACCTGGGATGACTTGATCGAAACCGGCATCATCAAAGGCCTGCAAGTCACTCGCGAAATCAGTGGCGAACAACGTCCCAATTGCGTGGGGTTCTGTATCGGCGGCACGTTGCTGAGCACGGCGCTGGCGGTATTGGCGGCGCGCGGCGACAAAGACATCGCCAGTGTGAGCCTGCTCACCACTTTCCTCGATTACCTGGACACCGGCCCCATCGACATCTTTGTCGACGAGCAATTGGTCGCCTACCGCGAGCGCACCATCGGCGGCCAGGATGGCCCCGTTGGCCTGTTCAAGGGCGAGGACATGGGCAACACTTTCTCGCTGCTGCGCCCTAACGACTTGTGGTGGAACTACAACGTCGACAAATACCTCAAGGGCCAGAAACCCAATGCCCTCGACCTGCTGTTCTGGAACAACGACAGCACCAACCTGCCCGGCCCGATGTATTGCTGGTATCTGCGCCATACCTATTTGCAGAACGACCTGAAATCCGGCGACCTGGACTGCTGCGGGGTCAAGCTGGACCTGCGCGCCATCGACGCGCCGGCCTACATCCTCGCCACCCATGACGATCACATCGTGCCGTGGCGCAGCGCTTACGCCAGTACCCGACTGCTAAGCGGTCCCACGCGTTTCGTGCTCGGCGCCTCGGGGCATATCGCCGGGGTCATCAACCCGCCGGCCAGGGAAAAACGTCATTACTGGACCAACAAGCGGGTCACCAAAAACCCTGAAACCTGGTTCATGAATGCCCAGCAACATCCTGGCAGTTGGTGGAATGACTGGTTCGCCTGGCTGGCTGAACAGGCCGGGGAGCGCCAGCCTTCCGCTCTGCACACCGGCAATGCGAAATACCCGGCGCTGGAGTCGGCCCCCGGGCGTTACGTGCTGCAATGACTGAAAGCCCCGCGCGGTCATCCGTATCGCGTGGGGTCAACGCGCGCCTGTTTCATCCAGCCTGCTGTCGCACTGGCACGCAACCGATGAGGTCATTCAATCGATACAGACGTCAATATCGATTGCAAAAGCATCTCTCAAATAATCAGTGAACGCCCGTACCCGCGCGGACTGCCTGCGGTCCGCTGGGGAAACCGCGTGTATAGGCATCGACGACGGTGCGTAACCCTCAAGCAACGCCACCACTCGTCCTGCCTGTAAATCCTCACGAAACAGCCACGAGGGCGACAGCGATAGGCCTAGTCCACTCAGGACCATTTGCCGGATCGACTCACTGTTGTTGCTGCGCACATTGCCCTTGACCTGCACCCCGCTCCATTGGCCGTTGTGCTCGAAACGCCAGGTGTCGGAATGCTTGAGCTGATTGAACACAAGGCAATTGTGGTTGCCCAGTTCATCCGGCGTCGCGGGCACGCCGAATTGTTCGAGATAACCGGGGGCTGCAAAGACTCGACGTCGTGTCAGGCCTATCTGCTTGGCAATAAGGCCGCTGTCTTTCAACTCGCCAATGCGCACCGCGACATCGATCCCCTCGCTGACCAGGTCAACGTTCTCGTCACTCAGTTGCAAGTCGATGGACACCTCGGGGTATTGCTGAAGAAAGCCGTGCAATCGAGGCGCAATCTGTAGGCGTCCGAAACTGCCTGAAGAGGCAATGCGCAGCGGGCCCGCCACGCGCTCTTGGCCGGTCTGAAAACTGTGCTCGGCGTTGTCCACCGCCGCCAGAATCTGCCGACAATGTTCGTAGTAGCGCTGCCCCTCATCCGTCAGGCTCAACTTGCGCGTACTGCGGGCGAACAGGCGGCCGCCCAGCCTTTGCTCCAAGGCGCCGATCTGTTTGCTGATGGTTGGCTGACTGAGGCCGGTTTCACGGGCCACCGCTGAAAAGCTGCCTCGCTCCACCACCCGCATAAAAATGGCCATCGCTTCCAACGTGTCCATAGCGATCTCACTTAGCGATCAATTGGCATGAATACTATAGGCATTTGCCCTCTTATCGGAATTCATCGACTACAGGAAACTGTTGCCATCGCCCAGCGCGAACCGAATTCACTCAAGAGGAATTACCCATGAGCCAGAACACTATGAACGCCGCCGTCGCTTTGCAGGCTGGAGACGCTTTAGAGATTCAGCAGCTGCCCGTGCCTGAGGTTGCTGACGGACAAGTGCTGGTCAAGGTCATCGCCAGTGGTGTGAACCCGTTGGATACCAAGATCAGCAAGGGTCAGGGATCGCATGCCCGCCAACCGTTGCCGGCTGTTTTGGGGATGGACCTGGCGGGTGTTGTCGAAGCGGTAGGGACCGGCGTCACTCAGTTCACCGTCGGTGACGAAGTCTTCGGCATGGCCGGGGGGATTGGCGGTCACCAAGGTTCGCTGGCGCAGTACATCGCAGTCGATGCCGACCTGCTGGCACGCAAGCCGAAAAACCTGAGCATGCGCGAAGCCGCCGCGCTGCCGCTGATCTTCATCACGGCGTGGG
Source organism: Pseudomonas sp. fls2-241-R2A-110 (assembly GCF_030209165.1). Lineage (NCBI taxonomy): Bacteria > Pseudomonadati > Pseudomonadota > Gammaproteobacteria > Pseudomonadales > Pseudomonadaceae > Pseudomonas > Pseudomonas sp. fls2-241-R2A-110. Next base: position 30,576 of record NZ_JARVSN010000049.1, read on the forward strand.
AGGGATTGGTTGACCGGGCCAATGTCCGGGCCGGGCAGCGCGTTCTGGTGCACGGCGGCGCCGGTGGTGTCGGGCAGATGTCGGTGCAGATCGCCAAGGCGCACGGGGCACACGTCTTCGCCACCGGGAGTGCCGCCAGCCTTGAAGCCATCAAAAGCCTGGGGGCCACCGCCATTGATTATCGCGCCCAGAGCCCTGCGGACTATCTTGAGCAATACACCGACGGCGAAGGTTTTGACATCGTGTATGACACCGTCGGCGGCGCGACACTGGATGCCTCATTCGCCGTAGCAAAAGTGTACACGGGCCACGTCGTCAGTTGCCTCGGCTGGGGTGAACACTCACTTGCGCCTTTATCGTTTCGCGGTGCCACCTACTCCGGGGTGTTCACCCTGCTGCCGTTGATTACCGGCAAAGGTCGCAAGCACCACGGCGAAATCCTCGCTCAAGCCACCGCGATGGCAGAAGCAGGACAACTGCGGGTGCTGCTGGATGAACGACGCTTTACCCTCGGCACCGCCAATGAGGCTCATGCACTGGTTGCTGCAGGCAAGGCGGCGGGCAAAGTAATCGTTGATATCGAATGAATGCCGTCCACGGTCAATGCGCTTCATGACGTTCTGGGCGGGCCCCGGATTCAAGCCAGCAGTTCGGTGATCCAGCGGGCCTGCCGCGCGACGTCCTGCACCTTCTCTTCGGGCACGGCCTGCCCCGCACGGGCGAACTCGCTCAGGGTCTTTTGCTTCTGATGCAGCCGGCGCTGCCACTTGACCAGGAACGCCGGGCTGCGGGCCTGCATCTGCAACGGTCCGAAGTACAGCTCCTGTTCGGTGTACACCACCGGCTCGTCGCGCTCGGCGACGATGATTTCGTAGTCGAAGCGGTTCTCCCGCAGCACTTCCTCGCAGACGATGCGGTAGCCGTTGTGCATCAGCCATTGGCGCAGGGGTTGCTCGCCACCGTTGGGCTGCAGGATCAGGCGTTCGTGGCCACTCAGGTGCGCCTTGCCGCGCTCGAGAATGTCGCGGATCGTCTCGCCCCCCATGCCGCAGAGGCTGATCGCGCTGATTGCGTCTTCGGGCTTGATCGCTGCGAGGCCATCGGCCAGGCGCACGGTAATCCCCAGGTCTTGACCGCTCTCGCTCACGGTACGTTCGGCCGAAAGGAACGGCGTCAATGCCACCTCGCCAGCCACCGCCGCTGCAATGGCCCCACGGCGCATCAACGCGACCGGCAAATAGGCGTGATCCGAGCCGATATCGGCCAGGCGCGCGCCGACGGGCACATGCGCCGCCACCCGCTCCAGGCGCATGGATAATGTGTGTTCGTTCAACTGCTGTTCCTTTCCACCACGAATGTCCGCCGCCATTGGCAGGAAGTGCGGGCGGCCATGATGCTTGGTGCGGGCGCAAGGGTAAAGCGCCCGCGCCCTCTCATACGGGTTGTTTGCGCCAAGTGCCTGGGGACGTGCCGAACTGGCGCTTGAATGCGCGACTGAACGCGGCTTCGGATTCGTAGCCCACTGAAAAGCCGATCTGCGCCACGTTACCTCGGCCTTCGCGCAACTGTTGAGCCGCCACATGCATTCGCCACAGCGTCAGGTATTGCATCGGTGGCTGGCCGACCAATGCGGTGAATCGCTCTGCGAACGCCGAGCGCGACATGCCCACTTCCTGCGCCAGGGCTTCTGCCGTCCAGCTCTCGGTGGGACGCGCATGCAGCAGCGCCAGTGCACGCCCGATAGGCGGATCTCGCAATCCTGCCAGCCAACCGCGTCGCTCAGCCGGGAGGCTGGCGACATACTGGCTGACGGCTTCGACGAAGAGCAATTCGGAGAGCTTGGTGATGACCGTTGTCGAGCCGACCCGACCCGCCGCGATCTCACTGACAGCAAAACGGAATGAGCTTTCGATCCAGGCGCCCAATGCCGTGGAGCGAACATCCAGTTTCAATAACGATGGCAACGACGAAAGCAACGGGCTGAAGGGGGTTTCAGAACCGAGGAATCCGCACAACAAATGCGTTGGCTCACCGCCCCCGCCGCACTTGATTCGTGAAATGCCGCCCACTTCAGGCGGTTGAATAACGTCGCTCGCCGACAGGGGCGCAATGCTCAGGTCACTGCCAAAGCAATGAATGTCATTGCGAGGCAGCAGAATGAGTTCGCCCGCCCGCACATCGATGGGCGCTTCCCCTTCGATGCGTAATTGCATGTGCCCCGAGGCGACAAAATGCGACGCAATGATGTGCCTGGGTGCCGCCACGAACGGCTTGCAGTCGTCGGCAGAGATTCTTCCATTGAGGCACCAGGGTGCAGTGAACTCCGCCTCGAGAAAAACCCCTCCAGACAGTCGGATCACACGCAAGACATCAGAAAGCGCATCCAACACTTGCCGGCCCTCTCTTCCGGAGCCTGGAGCATGCAATCAGGCGCCCCGGGCATTCTTCGCCAGAACGGCGAGGCCTAGATTAGCACCAACGCGGACCCGGTGATCAGGCCAGCCCTCAGAGGCTTCACCAACGGTCATGGGCTCCGATGTTGGCTGAAACGGCCCTTTGCTACTTGATCCAGGAAGCAGGAGATCGATATGAACAGCGTCGCAACCGTACCCCGCTCAGATTCGGGCAACGCCGCCCGTTATGCTCAACTCGTCAGATCATCGAAGAAGGCGGAATGGCAGATCGATCGCGATTTGCTGCAAGACCGTCGTTTCGACTTCTCGCGCAAATTCTTGCCCGACGGGCTTTCGCGGGTCGACCGCCTGACCTTTCTCGCCGCCGACGAGGCCCGCCTGCTCAGTCAGATTCAGGGCCGGACCTATGCGTATCTTTTTGGCCTGGTGGAGCGTTTTATCAGTGCCAAAATGCTCGATCAAGGCCGGGCCCATGTGTTTGACGATCAACTCGCCCTCGAAGCGCTGGTGCGTTTTTCCAACGACGAGATCAAGCATCAGGAGTTGTTCCGGCGCATGGAGACCCTGTTGGGTTCGCAGTTACCCGCCGGATACCACCAAGTAGCCGATCCAAACGAGGTGGCGCGCTCGGTCCTTGCGGCCAGCACCTGGTCAGTGCTGGCGCTGACCTGTCATATCGAGCTGTTTGTTCAGGCGCATTACGCGCACAGCATCGCTCCGCGCGAGGAGCTATGCCCACTGTTCAAGGACGTCTTCAAATTTCACTGGAAGGATGAAAGTCGCCACGTCGTGCTCGATGAGCTGGAGTGGAAGGCCGAACACGCGAAACTCTCGCCCGTCGAGCGTGACCAGGCAGTGGACGATCTTATTGCGCTGGTGGCCGCCGTCGACGCCATCCTGCAGGCGCAAGCGGCGGCCGATGCCGACTACTTCGTGCGCAATGTTTCACCCTCGTTCAGTGTCGCGCAGACAACGCAAATCAAGGCCTGCGTCCTGGGCGCCTACCGCTGGCAATACATTGTCTCGGGGGTCCGGCATCCACACTTTGGCCGGCTGCTGACGAGCATGACAACACCGGCCCAGATGTCCAGGATTCAGGCGGCACTGGCCCCCATCATGGGCGATTGATCGAAAACGCGCGACCGACCACACGTCGGTTGCGCGGTTGTTGAACGATGCGCTGAAAATGATTGATTGAGGATGGCGGCCATGACGACGCCGATGTGGATGCTGCTTGGATTCGCGACCTGGACTTTGCTGCTGTTGATGGCAACCGTCGGGGTGTATCGCTGGGTCAGGATCCTTTTCTCAAACGTTCCGATTGCCTCTTTCCGAAGCGATCAGCTCGAAGGCGAGGACTGGTATCGGCGTGGCACAAGAGCCCACGCGAACTGCGTGGAAAACCTGCCGGTCTTTGGCGCCATTGTGTGGATGATTTCAGCCCTTGGGATCGACGGCCCTGTGGTGAACGCCTTGTCCATCCTCGTCCTGACCGCTCGCGTGTGCCAGTCTCTGGTTCATGTGTCCCATGTGCAAACGGATGCGTTCGTGGCGGTTCGGTTTTCTTTCTTTTGTGTGCAGCTGGTGTGTTTTCTCGCGCTCATTGCGATAGCCGCCTGGTACGGCTTAATCGCTAAATAAGGGATTAATTCAGGCTTGATCGCCGGCTATGGCGGCCTCAACTGCATTGCCTGAAGCAAGCCCCCAGGCCCGTAACGCCTGCAGACACATTGGTTTGGCGAAATAATAACCCTGGGCCTGCCCGGCGCCCATTTCACGCAGCAACGCCAGCGTCTCGGCGTCCTCGACGCCTTCGGCGACCACGCTCAGGTCCAGCGATTCGGCCATCCGCACAATCGCCCGTACGATCGCGCGGCTGCGGGGGCTGGTGGTCAGTTCGAGAATGAACGACTTGTCGATCTTCAAGCCGCTGAAACGGTATTGATGCACATAGCTCAGGGAGGAAAATCCTGCGCCGAAGTCATCGAGCACCACCGACATGCCGTTGTCGGCCAATTGCTGCATGGTCAGTCGGGCAATCGCCGGCTCGGCCACCAGCGCGCCTTCGGTCAACTCCAGGCAAATGCGCGACGGCGCGACCCCGTACCGGGCCAGCAGCGCAAGCACATCGCTGGCGAAATCCGGGCGCGTCATGCTGTAGCTGGAGCAATTGACGTGCACCGCGGGCCAATTGGCGTGCTCGGGCTGGGCTAGGATCACCGCGATGCTGGTGAGCATGTACAAGTCAAGCCGACCGATCAGGCGCAACCCCTCGACATCCGGCAAAAACTCGCCCGGCCCCATCACCCGTCCGCCCGGCTGATGCCAGCGGATCAGCGCTTCGAGGGCCAGCAACTCACCGGTTTCGACGCTGACAATCGGCTGGAAATACGGCAACAGTTCGTCGGTGCGTTTGAGCGCATTGCGCAAGGCCCCTTCACGCTCGACCTGATCCGAGACTTCCCGGCGCACTTCCTGGTTGAACACCGCGTAACTGTCGCGACCGGCACTCTTGACCCGATACATCGCCGCATCGGCATCGCGCAGCAAGTCCGCTGGCTCCTGATGGAACTGATGGTCGGCGCTGACGATGCCGATACTGCAGGATGAAAAAACTTCATGGCCATTGATGAAAAACGGCAGGTCGAACGCTAGCAGAATCCGTTCAGCGATCTCGATCAAGACATCCAGCGGCGCCTCGGGTGCGAGCACCGAAAACTCATCGCCGCCCAGGCGCGCCAGCATGTCGGTGTCGCGCAGGCAACCGCGCAATCGGTGGGCGGCCTGCATCAACAGCAGATCGCCAAAATGGTGGCCAAGACTGTCGTTGACCAGCTTGAATCGGTCCAGGTCGATGAACATCACCGCCAAGTGCCCGCCTTCGTTGCCGAACTGCGTCCAGGCGAGATTGAGGCGCTGCTGCAGGTAGGTTCGATTCGGCAGCCCGGTCAGTGCATCGTGGGAGTTTTCATGTTGCAACTTGGCATTGGCGTGATCGAGTTCGCGGGTGCGGTTCTGCACCCGGGCTTCGAGCTTGAGGTTCGCGGCATGGATGGCCTCGGCGGCCGTGCGGCGCGACAACGCGGTGTCGATGTGCCGCGACACGAACGTCAGCAATTCCTGGTCGCGCAGGGTATAGCGCACTTTTGAGGTATAGCTTTGCACCGCCAGTACGCCGCGTACCACATCGCCATCGAACAAGGGAATGCCCAGCCAGGAATAGGATCGGACATATTCATCGGCCAGTTCGATTTCGTCATTCGCCGACAAGCGTTCAGCTTCATCGACGTCAATCAGGCACGGTCGACGCTGGCGGATAACGTACTCGGTCAAGCCCCGGCGACCACGCCGAGCCGCCGGACAGATCGTCTGCCGCTCATCGACATAATAGGGAAAGGTCACTTCGGTAGTCGCGTCGTCGAACAGCGCAATGTAGAAGTTTTGTGCGAATAGCAGATCACCGACGATGCCATGCAAGGTTTGAAACAGCTCGGCCATGTCGCCCGGCTGGCTCGACAGTTCGGCAATCTGGAACAGCGCACTCTGCAGATGCTCGGCGCGCTCGCGTTCTGCCACTTCCTGCCTCAATGCATCGTTGAGCGCCGAAAGCTCCAGGGTGCGCCGCAGCACCGTCTCTTCCAGGTCCTCGCGGTGCAGAATCCGGTCCAGAGCCATGGCCACGTGGCGAGCCACCACCAGAAACAGCGCTCGGTCTTCGGCGCTGTAAGTACGGGAAACGTCGTAGACCTGCATCGCCAGCATGCCGAATACATCATCCGAGGCATTTTTCAACGGGGCGCCCATCCAGAATTCCGGACGATCACCCACACAGTAGAATCGGCGCTCGGCCTCAGCCGCGCGAATGCCGGCGGCGTCGATCAACAACGGCTGGCCAGACGTCAGCACTTGGCCGGTCAACGACAAGTGCGAAGCGTCAAGGTATTCGTATTGCTCGGACTCCAGGGCATCAACGTCGATGATGTCGACGTAATAGGGGTAGTCAATTTTGCCGGTGTGCGGATTGTACAGCGCGAGATAGAAGTTCTCGGCGTCGATCAGGCTGGCCAGCAGCCGATGAACTCCCACCAGAAACACTGAACGGTCACGGGTTGAGCTGGCCAGGTAGGTAATTTCATACAGCACCCGCTGAGTAATCTGTGCTCGGGCAAGGGTATTGGTCTGGACCTCAATGCCCAGGCGCCGGGCTAACTCGGCGAACGCCGGTTCGCCGGCCTCGGTGACGGGCGCGAGCAGCCAGCCCAGCACACTTTCACCTCGACCCGTTGGCCAGCGATGCAAGCGCCGGGTCAGGCAAAATGCTTCGAAGTCTTCATTGGCGACGCTTGACGGCCACGGCAACGCAGGGTCGCCCTGCCCGATCAAATGCATTTGTTCGCCGGCACGGTAAACCACCCACGCAGTGGTGTGGGCCCAGCGGCGCGCCGAGTCGAGCAATTGTTCGATGGTGTCCTCGATACCCGCGTAAGCCATGCTAACCGTATCCGATTTCCCTGTCAGTTGAGGTGCGACAACGTCGCAGTCGTTTGATTGCCGTGGGGAGTCGGTCAATGAACGAACACTCATCAGCACTCCCTGAGCCAAAAACTGGCGAAATTCACCTGCTGATTACTAGCAATGTGCCCGTGTGCTTCCCGTTTAAAGCTTATGGAAGTTTTTATCAATAGCTTTATTCGGTTTAATGCTGTGCCAGGGTTTCAAACAGCGCCGAATTGAGCCGCGAAGATGGCGATTGTGGGCGTGATGTCGATCACCTCAGTACCGCCAGGTCATGTTGGCCGACAGGGCTTGAAGCCAGGCATTGTCGAACTCGCCGGACACACGATTGCCCGACAGGGATTTGGTCTGGTCGACGGGCATGTCACCCATCCAGACCGTGACCCAGCTGAAGTTCAGGTCGGTCTCCTTGTTCAGCGAATACGTGAGGCCGGCGGCGAACCGCCAGGCGGCGCCCATGGGCACGGTGAGTGTGCGATTGCTGTCGGAAACCGCCGAGGTGTCGTAGGCGATACCGAAGTCCCAGAGCAAATCTGGGTTCATCTGATACTGCGCGCCCAGGGCCAATTGGTAGGTGTCTTTGTAATGCGCATTGATGGTGGTGGCCCGCGACCCGCCAGCATTGGTGTCGACGTCAATGCCGATGTCGCCGAACTCGGACCAGTCCTGCCAATTGACCGAGGCCAGAAACGCCCATTGCGAATCCAGTTGCTGATACAAACTGAGGGTGGCGGTTTGTGGGACTTTCAGATCGAGTTTGAGCTTTGTGCCATCCAGGCGACTCACCAGCGGGCCGCTGTTCTTGATATCCAGGCCATCCTCGAAATTCAGGTCCACCTGGCTGGTGTAGGCCAAGCCGATACGCGTGCCTGCTTGCGGGGCATAGATCACGCCAACATTGGCGCCATAGCCCCAATCAGTGTCCCTGTATTTGTACTGCCCGTCCGCGCGATTCGTCAGGCCAAGGGGCGACTGATCGATGGCGGCCTCGGATTTGAGCATGCCGTACATGGCTTTAACGCCAAGCCCCACGGACCATTGATCGTTGAAGCGATATGCCACGCTGGGCACCAGTGACAAACCGGCGATGCTGGCGTTTTGCACGAAATAACGCCCGGACCAGTCGTTGTCGTAGTTTTCCGCCAGGCCAAAATCGCCATAGGAGCCGAAGCCGACGGACCAATGGTCATCCAGTTGATGGCTGATAAAAAAACTGCCTCCCGGTATGGGGTCGAGAATATTGCCGCTGCCATTGCCCGGGGTATTGGTCTGATCGTCCCGATCGAATGACAAATGACCAAAGAGGATCTGCGCACCCGCAGTGATTTGCGTGCCGCTCAAATAGCTCAAGCCAGCGGGGTTACTGGCGATGGTCGAAGGGCCTTGTGCCCTGGCGGCGGCCCCGGCATTGGCCAGACCGATGTTGTCCGTGCCGATTTCATACAACATCAGTCCACCGGCTGTGCTGCGCTCGCTGGCTAATAGAGAGAGCGCTCCAAGAACGGAAATACACAATGCATTTTTATTCGACTGCATGATGTCCCTCTCAAATAATGTTTATCACTATTGAACGGATAACAGCGCAACCGCTTACTTATGGCGAAATGAAGTATTGCTGAGGATTGGGCATTGTCCATTTAAAGACACTTAATTGTTCAGTGTGATAGAAGTTTTAACCCGGCTTTTTCAGAGTGTTGTTGTTTGCTTGAGAAAGTTTGGGGGTTGGGGTTGGGGTTGGGTACATATCCGTTTCTGCGGTCACGGCGGCTATTGGTTCCGCCTTTACGGCGGGTCACTTGGAAAAGCGCCAAGTAACCAAGCGCCAGCGCCCCTGACGTACGGTGCCTCGCCTAGGCTCGGCATTCCCTCACTCCGGTCCT
>NZ_JARVSN010000041.1:0-39197 GCF_030209165.1 Pseudomonas sp. fls2-241-R2A-110
TTGGCGCTTCTCCAAGTGACCCGCCGTCAGGGCGGAACCAATAGCCGCCGTTACCGCAGAAACGGATATGCCCCCAACCCCAACCCAAAAACGGTCTTAAGTGAACAGCATTATCCGCGTGTGCGGGGCGTTTTTTCTGCAGGGACGGTCAGTTTTTATCGAGGTCGACGTTTTTCGTCTCACGCAGACAGATCATCCCCACCACGAGGCTCACTGCGGTGATCACCACCGGGTACCAAAGTCCGTAGAAAATATCCCCGGTGTACACCACCAGGGCGAACGACACCGTCGGCAGGAAGCCGCCGAACCAGCCATTGCCGATGTGGTAGGGCAGGGACATCGAGGTGTAGCGGATGCGCGTCGGGAACAGTTCGACCATCAGCGCCGCCAGCGGGCCGTAGCACATGGCGGAGATAATGATCAGCGCGACGATCAGCGCCACGATCATCGGTTTGTTGACCAACTGGGTATCGGCTTGTGACGGATACCCGCCCAGGGTCACGGCGCCGCGCAGTGCCGCTTCATCGTAGCCATCGATTTTCACTTCGCCGACGCTCACCTGCACGGCACTGCCAGCCGGGGCCGCTTCGCTGGTGTAAGGCAGGCCTTGTTTCACCAGGAAGGTTTTGACCTTGTCGCAGGGGCTGTCAAATTTCGCCTTGCCCACCGGGTCGAACTGGAAGGTGCAGGTGGCCGGGTCCGCCAGCACGGTGATCGGTGCCTGGCGGCTGGCCTGGTCGATGGCCGGGTTGGCGTAGTGGGCGATGGATTTGAAAATCGGGAAGTACAGCGCAGTGGCCAGCAGCAGGCCGATCATCAGCACCGGTTTGCGCCCGACCTTGTCCGACAGCCAGCCAAAGAAAATAAAGAACGGCGCGCCGATGATCACGCTGACGATCAGCAGGCTGTTGGCCAGGGCCGGGTCCATTTTCAGGAATTGGGTGAGGAAGAACAGCACGTAGAATTGCGCGGCATAGAAGGTCACCGCTTGCCCGGCGTTGATGCTGAACAGGGCGATCAGCACCACTTTGAGGTTTTCCCACTTGCCGAAGGAGTCGCGTAGCGGCGACTTGCAGAGCTTGCCTTCTTCTTTCATTTTCACGAAGGCCGGCGACTCGTGCAGGCTCATGCGAATCCAGGTCGAGATGCCCAGCAAAACGATCGAAAACAGAAACGGAATCCGCCAGCCCCAGACTTCGAACTGGTCACCGGTGAAATAGCGGCAACCGAGCACCACCAGCAGTGACAGCAACAAGCCGAGGGTGGCCGTGGATTGAATCCAGCTGGTGTGAAAACCACGTTTGCCGATTGGCGCGTGTTCGGCGACATACGTGGCAGCGCCGCCGTATTCACCGCCCAGGGCCAAGCCCTGAAGCATGCGCAACAACACCAGGATGATCGGCGCGGCGATGCCGATGCTGGCGTAGGTCGGCAGCAGTCCGACGCAGAAGGTTGCCAGGCCCATGAGGATGATGGTCGCCAGGAACGTGTATTTGCGTCCGATCATGTCCCCCAGCCGTCCGAACACCAGCGCGCCGAAAGGCCTGACGATGAAGCCGGCGGCGAACGCCATCAGGGCAAAAATGAACGCCGTGGTGTCGTTGACCCCGGCAAAAAACTGCTTGCTGATCACCGCCGCGAGGGCGCCATAGAGGAAAAAGTCGTACCACTCGAAAACCGTTCCGAGTGACGAGGCGAAGATGACTTTGCGGGTGTCGGGGCTGGTGTCGACGCTAAGCGTGGCGTCCAGCGGCTGAACATGTTCTGACATATCGGTATCCCTCACAGTGATTTTTTTTGTTGTTCCACTGGTGTTGCGTATTCCTTGCAGCGGGGTATTTCTACGTCGGTAAATCTGATGCGATCCCTTGTGGGAGCGGGCTTGCTCGCGAATGCGTCGTGCCAGTGCTCATCAATGTTGATGGTCTACCGCTTTCGCGAGCAAGCTCGCTCCCACAGGGGAGGGGTTAACAGTCAATGGGTTGAGGATCAGCTGTGCAGCCTTTTCGGCAATCATCAGCGTAGGCGAACAGGTGTTGCCCGAGGTGATGCGCGGCATGATCGAGGCATCGGCGATGCGCAGGCCAGGAATCCCGTGAACACGCAGCTCGGCGTCGACCACCGCGTCCACGTCGTTGCCCATGCGGCAGGTGCCCACCGGATGGAAAATCGTCGTGCCAATCCGCGCTGCGGCTTCGTGCAATTGTTCTTCGGTCTGCAAGCTGGCGCCGGGCAGGTATTCCACCGGTTTGAACGCCTGCAGGGCCGGTGCGGCAACGATACGCCGGGTCAGGCGAATCGCGTCTGCGGCGACCCGCAAGTCCTCCGGATGGCTCAGGTAATTGGGTTGGATCAGCGGTGCATCCTGCGCATTGGCCGAGCGAATCTCCACCCGGCCACGGCTTTGCGGCCGTAGATCGCAGACCGATGCGGTGAACGCGGGGAAGGCATGCAACGGCTCGCCGAAACGCTCCAGCGACAGCGGCTGCACGTGGTATTCGAGATTGGCCGAGGTTTGCTCCGGCCCGGATCGGGCAAACGCGCCGAGCTGACTCGGCGCCATCGACAGCGGGCCGCTGCGGTCATACAGGTAACGCAGGCCCATGCCCATCTTGCCCCACACACTGCCGGCGATCTGGTTCAGGGTGCGCGCGTTTTCCAGTTTGTAGATCAGCCGCAGTTGCAGGTGATCCTGCAGATTGCCGCCGACGCCGGGCAGCTCATGGGCCACGCCGATCCCGAGTTTTTCCAGGAGTGGGCGAGGGCCGATCCCCGAGCGTTGCAGAATGCTCGGCGAGCCAACGGAGCCGGCGCACAGGACGATTTCCTTGCGAGCCTTGAAGGTTTTCGCCTGACCCTGATAGCGCGCGCTGACCGCCGATGCACGACCGTTTTCCAGCAGCACGCGATCAACGTCGACGTCGGTCAATATGGTGAGGTTGGGGCGGTTGCGCACCGGTTTGAGAAACGCCTTGGCCGCGTTCCAGCGAATCCCGGCCTTCTGATTGACCTGAAAATAGCCGCAGCCTTCATTGTCGCCCTGGTTGAAGTCATCGATGCTGGCGATGCCGCTTTGCTCGGCGGCACTGCGAAACGCGTCCAGAATCGGCCACGACAACCGCTGACGCTCGATCCGCCATTCCCCGGCAGCGCCGTGAAACTCCGAGTCGCCGGCAAAATGGTTTTCGCTTTTCTTGAACAGCGGCAGGACATCGTCCCAACTCCAGCCCGGGTTGCCGTCGGCGGCCCAGCCATCGTAGTCGCCCGCCTGGCCACGCATGTAGATCATGCCGTTGATCGAGGAGCAGCCGCCCAGTACTTTGCCGCGCGGGTAACTCAAGGCACGACCTTGCAGGCCCGGTTGCGCTTCGGTCTTGAAGCACCAGTCGGTGCGCGGGTTGCCTATGCAGAACAGGTAACCGACGGGGATGTGAATCCACGCATAGTTATCGCGGCCACCGGCTTCGAGCAGCAACACCCGGTGTTGCGGGTTGGCCGACAGCCGATTGGCCAACAAACAACCGGCCGGTCCGGCGCCAACCACGATGTAGTCGAATTCATCAAGGGAAGTCTGCATCCCTGACCTCGTATTGTTGTTCTTGTTGTCGGTCATCCTAGTTGTTAGCTTTCGTCAAAAGAATGTTAGTTTTTGCGCAGCCGCTGTGCGTTTTTAAACAGCGCCTCCAACAGCGTAGACCCAAGGACGACTCATGTTCGACTGGAATGACCTGCGGTTTTTTCTCGAATTGCAACGCAGCGGGCGTTTGCTCACCGCCGCCCGCCGTTTGAACACCACGCATGCCACCGTGGCCCGACACATCGAAGCCATCGAGAAGAGCCTCGGCACGGCGTTGTTCGTCCAGCATGCCCAAGGCTATGAGCTGACCCCGGCGGGCGAAGCGTTGCTCAAACATGCCGAAGCCATGGAAAACGTCGCGTTGCTGGCCCAGGAAGAAATCACCCAGTCCACCGCGCCGCTGGGCAAGATCCGCGTTGGCGTGACGGAAGGGCTGGGGATCATGTTCCTCGCCAGCCGCATGAACGGGCTGTTCGAACGTTATCCCGGGCTGGAAGTAGAGCTGGTGGCGGTGCCGCGCTTCGTCAGCATCCTCAACCGCGAAGCCGAGATCAGCATCCACCTCGAACGCCCGGCCGCCGACATGCTGGTCACGCGCAAACTCACCGACTATCGACTGGCGTTGTATGCCAGCCAGGCCTACCTCGACCAGGCACCGCCGCTGCACAGCCGCGAAGACCTGGGGCGCCACGCCTGGATCGGCTATGTCGACGATTTGCTGTTCAGCCAGGAACTGATGTTCCTCAACAGCTTTTGCCGCAATCCGCGGGTGGTGTTCCACAGCACCAGCGTCATCGCCCAGCAACAGGCGGCCCGTTCGGGACTGGGTATTGCGGTGTTGCCGTGCTACATGGCCAGTGCCGATCCGCAGTTGGTGCCGCTGCTGCCGGATGAAAATATCCTGCGCAGCTACTGGATCAGCACCCGGCGCGAGCTGCACAAATCGGTCAGGCTGCGGGTGCTGTGGGATTACGTGGTGGCGTTGTGCGAGGCGGAGCAGGCGCTGTTATTGAGATAGTCCTCCCGGGGCTCTGATCCGGTTTTTCCATCGTTATCTGCATCTGTTATGCATAACGCCTGCAGCTCACAATGACGCCACGGTCCGCAGTCGCGCAGCCACTGCACCGTAAACTCATTATGTAGGAGGCCCTATGGGCAAGATGGCGATTTTCCTCGGTGGATTTCTGTTGTTAACCATTTTGATTGGAGCCCTGGCCACCATCTCTCCTGCGTAGTTCCTTGGCGCACGCTACGCAGAACGCGACGCCTCCACGTTGGGAGGCGTTTGAACAAAGTCCCTTCAAGCATCTGCCCGCCAGCGCCGCGCCTGCACGACCAATGCCGGTGCAAAGTGCAGCACGACCATGCGCATCAAGTGATGCGTGAGGATGAACACCACGTTCAGACCGCCGCTGAACGCGACGATGGCGATGGTCTCGATGGCGCCCGGCATGTAGGCCAGCCACAACGACAAGGGATCGCTGCCCAGCACCCGTGCGGCCACGCCTGCAAACGCTGTTGCGATCAGCAACATCAGGGCAATCGACATCAGTCCGGCGCGGCCGTGGCGGACCAGTTCCCCGAGGGTGATGTCCTTGAATTTCGAGCCGATCAGCATACCCAGCAGGACTGTGGCCGAGTCGACACTCCATTGTGGCAGGTGGAAGTCCTGAAGATAGCCGACCTTGAGCGAGATCCCGGTGAGGACGATGGCGGTGAGCATGAACGGTGCGGGCACGCCGGCCTTCAACAGCAAGCGCCCGAGCAACAGGCACAAGGCAATCAGCGACAGCAGGGTCAACACAGTGCTCATGACCAGCGGGCTGCTTTGGGCAAGCACCGTGTCGGTGTGTCCGGGAATGCACACACTCACCAGCACGGTGATCGACAGCAGGCGGATCAGGTGCACGACAATCACTTTGCCGGACGCGCGTTCGGATTCAAGCAAGTCGAACACGGCAGCGAGTGCACCGGGGTACACGGCCAATAGCGAGTCTTTCAAATTCCAGCCCGAAACCCGGAACAACCAGAAGCCGGCCAAGCTACTTTGAACCATCAGGCACAGCAGCATGAAACCGAGACTGGGGAGCATGGCGGCGGCGGTGTGGCTGTCCCATGACTTGAACATCAAACCGGTGGCAATGCCCAATACGATCTGCACATAACCCAGACTGAAGGGCAGCGCAGGGGAAAAACGCAGGTTGCTGGCGATTAACGCGGTCGCGAGTATCGAGCCCAGCAACAGGCCGTGGGGGACACCGGCGTGTTGCAGCGCCGTGCCGACGCCGATGGCGATCAGCAAACACAACAGGGTTTTCATGGGGGCTTCCTTGATTCGTGAATTAGCCAGCGCGTCCATCCGGGCCATTCACGTTTTCCCATTTAATCAGCCGACGCGTCAAGCACGCCTGTTGCGATGGTGTCATCCCGGTGAATCCTGCAGGAGCCGGATGCTGACGAGGTGCCTTTGGCCGGGGCACTCGCTGGCAGCCAGCTCCAACAGGGGAGAGCGGGTATCAGTCGACGACATGCATCAACTGCTGCACCCCCTCCCACGCTTCAGCGCGCATGCGTTCCAGATCCAGTCCCGGAATCACCCCGTCGTCGACCACCAGCCGCCCACCGATCATGCTGTAGCGCACGGCAATCGGCTCACCGGCAACCACCGGCGCAATCGCGAGATCATGGAAACCAAAGAACCGTGGATGATCGAGACCATAGATCACCAGGTCCGCCGCCTGGCCAATTTCCAGCGTTCCGACCGATCCCAGCCCCAACACCTGCGCGCCGCCGGCCGTGCCCCAATGAATCACCTCTTCGGCGGTGGTGGCTGAAGCCCCTTGTTCGGCCCGATGAATCAACCACGCCGTGTGCGCTTCACCGACCATACTCCCGGACTCGTTGGACGCCACGCCATCGACCCCGAGGGATATCGGCACCCCGGCCTCTTGCATTTGTGGCACTGGCGCGATGCCGCTGCCCAAGCGTGCGTTGCTCACCGGGCAATGAGCAATGCCGGTGCCGGTTTGCGCGAGCATGCGGATTTCCGCCGGTTGCAAATGCACCGCGTGGGCGAACCAGACATCCGGACCGAGCCATTCATGCTCGGCGACGAATTCCACCGGCAGGCAGTTGTATTTTTCACGGCAGAAATTGACGTAGTTCTGTGTTTCCGAAAGGTGCGTGTGCAGGCGCAAGCCGAGGCCGCGAGCGGTGTGGGCAAGCTCTCGCAGCAAGGTCGGCGGCAGGGAGAAGGTTGGAGTCGTCGGCGCCACCACCACGCGACGCATCGCATCCGGGGTGTCCTGGTGATACAGCGATTTGAGCCGTTCGATGTCGCCGACCATCTGATCAAGCGTCTCGGGTTGCAGTGCCGTTTTTGAGAATCCCGGATGAGCGCTGGCGGATTCCAGTGCACCGCCGCGGCACAGAACAAAACGCATGCCGAACGTCTCAGCGGTGTTGAACAGCAGGTCGCCGGTCTCGGTAGTGCCGTTGGCGTGATAAAGGTAATGGTGATCGGCGCAGGTCGTTACCCCCGACAACAGCAGCTCGGCCATGCCCAAGCGTGCGGCGATCTGCGCCAGTTGTGGGGTAAAACGGTTGAGGCGCGGGTAAGGCACGCTGGCCAGCCAGCCTTGCAGGTCTTGATTCATCCCTTCGGGCACGGCTTTGAGCAGGTTTTGAAACAGGTGATGATGGGTGTTGATCCAGCCTGGGTAGACCACCGAGTGGCTGGCATCAATCACCCGTTCGCCGGGGTGTGCCACCAAGCCTGTGGCCATTTCAGCGATGCGACCGTTGACGATGCGGATGTCTACGTTACCGGCCCGGGCGCGCGGACCGCGCAGGCCGGTCATCACCGCGGCCGGGTTTTTGATCAGGATGTCTTGAAGTCGAGTCATGTGCTTCTCCAGTCAAAGGCTGTGGGGGGCAGGCTTGGTGGCTGTGCTGTCGGCAACGCTGACGCCGTTGAGCGCCGCGTTGAGCAGCACCGACACCAGGCAGGCAATCACCACGCTGCTGTGCAGGAACGGCTGCGACCACTCGGGCATTTGTTTGAACAGGGCCGGCGCCAGCACCGGCACCAGGGCGGCAGCGATGGTGAAACCGACGATCAATACGTTGAAACGGTTGTGCTCGTAATCGACTTTGGCCAGGGTTTGAATGCCCGCAGCGGCGACCACGCCGAACATGGCAATCCCGGCACCGCCAAGGGCCGCCGTCGGCATCGACGCGATAATCGCCCCGGCTTTGGGCACCAACGCCACGCAACACATCAATAAACCGCTGATCGCCACCACCCAGCGACTGCGCACGCCGGTCAGAATCACCAGCCCGACGTTCTCCATGAAGGCAATGAACGGAAACGCGGCGAACATCCCGGCGATGGTGCTCGCCAGGCCATTGGCGCGCAGGCCGTTGATCACCTGTTTTTCTTCCACTGGTTTGTCGACGATGTCGCCGATGGCCACGAACAGCCCCATGGACTCGACCATCTGCACGATCATCACCACGATGATGGTGGCAATCGGGATCAGGCTGAAGGTCGGCAGGCCGAAGTAGAACGGGTAGGGCACGGTGAACCAGGGTGATTGCTGCACGCTGTGAAAACTGCCCATGCCCAGGCTATAAGCCAGTCCCGCGCCCACCAGCATTCCGATCAGCACCGCCATGTTGCGCAACATCGGCCCGCCGTAGCGGTTGATCAACAGGATGGTCGTGAGTACCACGGCGGCGACGGCAAGGTAGGCCGGCGCCCCGAAATCGCTGGCGTTGCGGCCACCCCCGACCCACTCATAGGCAATCGGGAATAGCTGTAGACCAATCACGGTGACAATGCAGCCGGTGACCACGGGCGGAAAGTAGCGGCGCAATCGGCCCACGAACGGCGCGACCAGCATCGTAAAGATCCCCGCGCCGATCACTGCCCCGCAGACTCCGGCGAAACCCACCTGCGGGTTGGTGCCGATGGCGATGACCGGGCCGACACTGCTGAACGCCACACCCTGCAAGATCGGCAAACGCACGCCGAATTTCCAGAAGCCGACGGTTTGCAAAAGCGTGGCAATGCCAGAGCAAAACAAGGTGGTGCTGATCAGCACCACGGTATCGGCCTGGGACATTTTCAGGGCGCTTGCGACAATCAACGGCACGGCAATGGCGCCGATGTACGAGACGGCCATGTGTTGCAGGCCGAGGGTGAGCATTTGCCGGACCGGCAGAATCTGGTCGACCGGGTGGACGGTGGAAGGGGTTTTTGATGGGGATGTGGCTGACGACATGGGGAAACACCTCTAGCTGTTGTTATTCGGTACAGAGGGGTATTCGTTCTGCGTGCCCGGAGCCGCCATCCACCGGCTCCGATGCCGTTCTTTCAGCCTGCCAGGCAGGCGGCAAAGCCCTGGTTCAGCGCCGCGCGGTCCAGGTCGCGGCCGATGAACACAATCTTGCTGGAGCGTGGTTCCGTGCCCCATGCGGTGGAGGCCCGGAACTCGACCAGGCTGTGGACACCTTGCAGCACGTAGCGCTGATCCTGATCCGCGACAGCCAGCACACCTTTCATGCGATAAAGGTTGTCGGCCTGCTCAGTGCGCAATGCGCTGATCCACTGGTGGAAGGCGAGCAGATTCACCGCGCCTTCCACGGCAATGCCGACTGACGTCACGCTCGGGTCGTGGTCGTGATCCAGATCCGGGTGATGTTCGTGGGCGTGGTGATCGTGTTCAGCGCCGATTTCCATCAGCTTCTGCGTTGACTCAAAGGCACCTATGCCGAGGATCTTCGTCAGGTCGATCTGCGCGTAGCTGGACGTCACCAGCTGCGCCGTGGCGTTCAACCCGCGAATCTTGCCCCGCAGCGCGGTGACGTCGTCCTTGCTCACCAGATCGACCTTGTTGATCACGATGCGGTCGGCGCAGACGATCTGGTCCACGGCCTGGTTGTCCACGCCGTCGAGGTGCAAATCTTCCAGATGCTGGGCGATGTGCTTGGCATCGACCATGGTTACGATGGCGTCCAGTTCCACTTCATCGGCGATCGGGTCGTTGATGAAGAAGCTCTGTGCTACCGGGTATGGATCGGCCAGGCCGCTGGTTTCGATCAGGATGTGATCGAGTCTTACCGGGCGAGCCACCAGTTCGCGGACGATGCGCACCAGGTCTTCGCGGACTTCGGCGGTGCAGCACACGCAACCGTTGACCATCTCGTAGATTTCTTCGGTCTCGGAACTGAGCACCAGGTCACCGTCGATGCCGACTTCTCCGAATTCGTTTTCGATCACGGCAATCTTGCGCCCGTGGTTTTCCTTGAGGATGTAGTTGAGAAGAGTGGTTTTGCCGGCACCGAGGAAACCGGTGAGGATGGTCACCGGGATTTTGCGGTTCGGGGTCGGGGCGTTGAATGGAAGGTTCATGTAGAGCTCCTTGATGACTGATCGATTTGCCGGGTGAGATTTTTTTTGGGGTGCGGGATTGCTCGCGAAGCGGTGGATCAGCCGATACCCCTGCGAACTGCTTTGGCTTCATCGCTTGCGCAGGGTTTCGGGGCTTCACCCCAGCGCAGCGCAGTCCCGGCGTCGAGGCCAAACAGGTCGAGGACACGGCCGAGGCTGTGATCGACCATTTGCGAAAGGTTCTGAGGGCGGGCGTAGAACGCCGGAACCGGTGGGGCGATGATCCCGCCCATCTCGGTGACAGCGGTCATGTTGCGCAGGTGGGCGAGGGTCAGCGGCGTTTCCCGGGCCATCAGCACCAAGGTGCGGCGCTCTTTCAAGGTGACGTCGGCAGCGCGGCCTATCAGCCCTGAAGAGGTGCCGGTGGCGATCTCTGCCAGAGTGCGCATCGAACATGGCGCGACCACCATGCCCAGGCAGCGGAACGATCCGCTGGCGATCCCGGCGGCCACATCGTCGGCGCGGTGGCAGTGGCTGGCCAATGCGCTGACGTCGGCCAGCTTGTAGTCGGTTTCATGGGCCATGGTCAGCAGCGCAGCACGGCTGATGATCAGGTGGCTTTCGATGTTCAGTTCAGCCAGCAACTCCAGCAGTCTTACGCCGTAGATGAACCCTGACGCGCCACTGATGCCGACGACCATGCGCTGGCGGTTCATGATGGATACTTCTTCAGCAGCGTCAGTGCGCGCTCGACCACCTGCTGATCCAGCTGCGCCTTGATGCCGTCGAATCCCGATCCACGCGTGGCGTCCAGCCCCATGCGCGAGGTGGTGCCATTGACCGAGGACGAAGGGTCCAGCGGACTGCCGGGTAGACCGTCGATGACGAAAATATCCTGATGGGGCTGAAAGTGTGTGGCCAGCGCCCAGAGCACATGACTGTCGTCGCTGATGTCGATATCGCTGTCCACCGCGATCACGGTCTTGAGGTAGGGGTCCCAGCCGAGCAGGGCGAGCATGATCTGCCGCGCCTCGCCGTCACGGCTTTGATCCAGTGCCACATAGCAATGAAAATGCGTGCCGGAGTTGGGGTAATGCACGGCAGTGACAGCGGGGAAGCGGGCCTTGAGTTTTTCGCTCATCTCCGCTTCCCGTGGCAGCCGCGCCAGGGTCAGGTGTTCGGCGTAACGCCCGCCGACCACGTCCACCAGCCAGGCGTCCTTGCGCCGCATCAGCGTGTCGACCCGCAGCACGTTATTGGTTGAGCGATCTGAGGAATAGCCACTGAACTCACCGAACGGACCTTCTTCGGCATAGGCCGCCGGGTCGATGGCGCCTTCGAGTACAAACTCGGCAAATGCCGGTACGCCGATACCGTAGAGCGGGGTCTTGACCAATTCCAGCGGGGCGCCGAACAGGCCGCCGGCCACCGCGCGTTCATCACTGCCGAACGGCAAGCGTGCAGCGGCGGCAAGCATGAACAACGGATGGGCACCGACCACCATGGCCACACGCAATTCTTCGCCGCGCTCGCGGGCGGTTTGCAGCATGCGCCACAAGTGGCCACGCGAATGCAGGCTGGTAGCGAGGGTCTGGCGGGCGTGGCGCATGGAACGGTGGTAGCTCATGTTGGCGATGCCGGTGACCGGGTCCTCGGCGATGATGATGGCGTTGGTAATGTACGGGCCACGGTCGCTGTCGAAGTGTTTGAGCATTGGCAGCAGCGCCAGGTCCACGGCTTCGCCTTCGAAGATTTCGTCCAGTACCGGTCCGGTTTCAACGTAACGCGGGGCGATGGGGTTATTGGCGCGTGCCTGAAAGGTTTCGTGCAACTGCGCCGGGGCAACCCCGAACATTCGTGCGATGCGGGTTCGGGAGGCGAACAGGTTGGTTGCGACCGGCACACCGAGATGGCCGACGTTGTCGCAGATCAGCAGCGGATCGCGACCTTGTGAGGCGAGGGCATCGACCAGGGCAGTGACGTCCTGGTCGGCGGACAGTTTTTCGTGAACGGTCAGCACATCGTCCGGGTATTGGCGGCGATAGGCGTCGATGAAATCGTGGAAATCCTGGGTATCGCCGAGCGTGGAGAGGGTCATGGTTTCACCTCGTAAAAAGCAGGCGCGCAGGGGATCGGCGACGTTCGATCGACAAACCGTTGGCCTGCCGGTCGATCGAACGCCGGTTCATCTGTACGCCTGAAAGGTCGCTGTGCGCTTGTTTTAAAAAGCCTGGAGGTACGTCGTGGTCAGACGAATGTCCGCCTCGATCAGGTCCTTGGGTGGCGGTGTCGGTTCGATGCCGCACAACCGGGCGATGTTGTTGCCCAGGTAGTCCTCAAGGTGATCCTCATCGATCCCCAGGCCTTGCGGCGCAGGCGAACAAAGGACTTCGAGCTCGCGCAACCACATGCCCGGTTCGTTCGGCGGCGAATCGGTGCCGAAGACGATCTTGTTGCGTGGCAGATCCTTGGCGAATTCGACGATCCGCGACTGGAAACACCAACCGGATTCGCAGTACACGTTCGGCGTGTCCATGGCCATCCAGAACGCTTCGAAGGAGTAGTTGCCGCCGGTCTGAATGCCGAAGTGACCGATGATGAAATTGACCATCGGGAACTCGCGGATGATCGGGTAGAACATGGTCGGAATGGTGTACGGCCCGTCGCCCGTGTGGATCAGCACCACAATGTTGTATTTGGCGCAGACTTTCATCGCCGGCCGCAGCCAGTCCAGTGCCCGGTCCGGACGATAGCCGTGCATGTTGGCGTGCAGCTTGAGCATCTTGAAGCCGTATTCCTTGATGTGGAATTCCAGCTCTGCCGCACCGTTTTCCGGTCCCCAGCGCGGGTTGAAGTTGAAGTTGCCGATGAAGCGATCCGGGTATTTCACGCACAGTTCAGCGACGTAGGACATGTAGTCGCGTACGCCTTCGCGGCCCCGACGGTTGCCGTCGCGATAACCGGTGTTGCCCGGTGGCGGCTGGATGAAACCCATGTCGATGCGCCGTGGCTTGCCGTTGATCATGTACGGGCCGTCCATCAGCTTGAGCATGCGCTCGCCGGTGAACGGTTCGCCGGTGTGGCGCCAGGCCTCATCGACCAGGTTGGTGGGGTGCAGATGGGTATCGATAATCATCGGTTCAACTCCTGGCCAGCTGGGTGGTGACAGGGCGCTTCAACTGCGCCTCGGCTTCGGACACGGTTCGTGGTGGTGGGGTCGGTTCGAGGCCGATCATCCGTGCGGTATTGTTGCCCAGGTACTCTTCGAGGGTGTCCTCGTCCAGGTTCAGGCCTTGCGGTGGCTCATGGCAGAGCACTTCCAGCAGGCGCAGCCACATGCCCGGCTCGTTGGGAGGGGTGTCGGTCCCGAAGAGGATCTTGTGCGTCGGCAAGACCTTGGCGAACTCGACGATCCGCGATTGCAGGCACCAGCCTGATTCGCAGTAGACGTTGGGCAGCTCCATCGCCCATTGCATCGGTTCGAAGACATAGACGCCACCCGTCTGTACCCCGAAGTGCGCCATGATGAAATCGACGTTGGGGAATTCCTTGATCATCGGCACCCATTCTGACGGGATGCTGTAGGGGCCGTCGCCGGTGTGCAGCTTGACCGGGATGCCCAGCTCGGCGCATTTCTCGAAGGCCGGACGGACCCAGTCCAGCGCCCGGTCCGGGCGATAGGCGTGCATGTTGGCCTGCATCTGGACCATCTTGAACCCGTGTTCCTTGACGTAGCGCTCGATCGCCTCGACACCGTTTTCCACGCCGCAGCGCGGGTTGTAGACGAAGCAGCCAATGAAGCGATCCGGGTAGGTCTGCACCATCTTCAGTGTGTAAGCCATGTAGGCATCGATGGATTCGCGCCCGGTGAGGTCGCCGTCGGTCCAGGTGTAAATGGTGTTGCCTTGGGGCGGCTGGATGAAGGCTTTGTCGATGCGGCGAGGTTTGCCGTTGACCATGTACGGGCCATCCATCATCTCCAGCAGACGCTCGCCGGTGAAGGGGTCACCGTCATGCCTCCAGGCGAGGTCCACCAGGTCGGTGGGATAGCAACTGATATCGATGATCATTGAAGTCGATCTCCTGATAGCGGGGAAGGGAACCTTGCGGTTCGCAGCAGCCACGTCCCGGGCAATCGGCCATTTCTATGCGCACTGCTGCGCATTCCCTCGCCTGGTCGCATCCGGCTCGGGACGCTGTCTGCTTGGGGAGGAGTATTGGAAGGGGGGATCGGGTTCGTACAATATTAATTGGGCGAGGGGTTGATACCTGTTCGATATCGGGGAGGTTTTTGGTGATGGATGTGTGGCCCTTTTCGCGAGTGGGCTCGCTCCCCACTTGCGATCTTTTATGGGAGCGAACCTGCTCGCGATGACGTCAGCTAAGTGTCTGCCGAGCCAACGTCTTGATCACCTCAACCACCGGCGCCACCCGCTCGGCCTGACCCGGCGGCCATACCGCGTACAGGTTGTAATGCGCTGCAATCGTCGTGTCGTTCAGTGCCACCAAACGCCCCGAACGCAACGCATCAGCGGCCAGCAAACCGCGCACCAGGCCCGCGCCAATCCCGGCCTCGGCGGCGGCGATCAGGTTCGCCGCATTATCGAAAATCACGCGCGCGGCCGGCTCGCTCGGCGCCATGTCAGAGGCCTCCAGCCAGGGGATCCACGACCGGCGCGTATACCCCAACAACGGCAATTGCAACACCTGCGCAGGCGTCATGGGCACCTGTAAACCCTGTCGTTCCAACAGTGCGGGCGAAGCCACCGCGCGGACGCTGTCGCCACAAATCTGAGTCATCTCGCAGTCTTCCCAATCGCCATAGCCGTAGCGCAACGCCAAGTCGACCCGCTCGAATGAACTGCGATCCGAACGTGGCATCGACAGCAGGACCACTTCATGGTCGGGCAGCAAATCAAGCAGTTGCGGTAGCCGCGGATTGAGCCAGCTCTGCGCCAGTTCACTGTCGACATCCAGGGTCAGCCGTTGCGCGACGCTACGGTTTTTCACCGAGGACAGCGCCCGGTCGATCTGCGCGAGGCCATCGGACAGCACGCTGGCAAACAATTGACCGGCATCGGTCAGGTTGCTGCCGCCGCCTTCGCGAACGAACAGCGGCTGGCCGATGAAGTCTTCCAGGCTGCGGATTTGCTGGCTTATAGCGCTGTGGGTCAAGTCGAGTTTGCGCGCAGCGCTGGAAAAACTTCCGCTGCGAGCAGCCTGGATGAAGGCATTCATGGACTGCACCGACGGGTATCGCTTGTACATGCTGTTAGTCCTACTTACACAGGATGGCAGAAATCGTCGCTGGCCCGTTTTTGCGCAGGCTTCCAATAATCGGCGACCAGGCCCGCATAAAGACGGGCCGCTCTCTTGGAGCCTGACAATGATCGAATTCACGGTAAACGGCGAACGACACGAGCTGGTCGAGCCATCGCCCTCCATGCCCTTGTTATGGGTGTTGCGAGATCACTTGAAACTCACCGGCACCAAGTTCGGTTGCGGCATGGGCCTGTGTGGTGCCTGCACCGTGCACCTGGACGGTGTCGCGGTACGTTCCTGCCAACTGCCGGTCGCTGCCGTGGCGGGGCACCGCATCACCACCATCGAAGGCTTGTCGCCTACCGAACAGCATCCGCTGCAATTGGCCTGGGTTGCCGAAGATGTGCCGCAATGCGGTTACTGTCAATCCGGTCAGATCATGTCCGCTGCCGCGCTGCTCAACACCGGAGCGGCGGTCACCGATGACTCGATCCGCAACGCGATGTCCGGCAACCTGTGCCGCTGCGGCACTTACGCGCGAATCAACAAAGCCATCAAGCGCGCGGCCGCTGCGCCGAAGGAGGCGTGATGCCTTTTATCGACGACACTCAGGTTGAACCGTCGCGCCGCATTTTTCTCAAGCAGGCGATTACGCTCGCTTCCGGCCTGGCGATTGCGCTTTATCTGCCTTCGGGCCTGACCGCGACAGCGCCAAAGGCGCCAATGACTGCCGCTGAGTTCGAACCGAATGCCTGGGTTCGGGTGCTGCCCGACGGCACGGTAAAACTGGTGGTGCACAAGCACGATTCCGGCACTGGCACCCACACCGCGCTGGCCGCGTGCGTGGCCGAGGAACTGGACGTCAACCCGATGACCGTGCAGGTGATTTCTCCGGAAAATCCATTCTTCGAGGCCTACATTCACCCGGTCTGGAAGGTTTACTCGACCGGCGGCAGCACCAGCGTGTCGCTGGAATACGACCGGTTGCGCATGGCCGGCGCCACGGCCCGCGCATTGTTGATGACGGCGGCAGCTCAGCAGTGGAACGTCAGCCCCGACAGTTGCACAACCGAAGACGGTCGAGTGCTGCATGCCGCCAGTCGACGCAGCCTCGGTTACGGTGAATTGGCGGGGCTTGCTGCGCAGTTGTCCGCGCCAGACAAGGTCACCCTGAAGGACCCGGCGCAGTTCAAATACATCGGCAAGTTGCGGCAAAAACGGGATGCTGCGGCGAAGGTGTGCGGGCGCTTCAAATACAGCATCGATGTCGTGTTACCGCAGATGCTGGTGGCGGTGATTCAGCGCACACCGGTGATCGGTGCGACCGTGCTGAAAGTGGATTCCAGCGCTGCGCTGCAGGTGCCGGGCGTGCGCAAAGTGATCGCGATTGCGGGTCGGCCCGATGTCCTCGGTGGTAACCAGGAGGGTGTCGCCGTCCTGGCCGATAACTACTGGGCCGCGCATCAGGGGCGAGAGTTGCTGAACGTGCAATGGAGCGAGTCGCCACTCGCCGGGTTTGACAGTGATCAGCTGGCAACGGCGCAAGTATCGGCAATCGACGACAAGGCTGCGCAACGGGTGTCCGCCATGGCGGCGGGGGATGTCGCCGCGCAATGGCCGATTGCCGCGAAGTTGCTCGAAGCCGACTATCGCATGCCGTACAAGGTGCAAAACCCATTGGAGCCGGTGTGCATCACCGCGCAGGTGGCGGACAACGCCATCACCTATTGGGGCGGTGTGCAGGTGCCGTCGTCAGCGCTGGAAGCCGCACAAACGGTGTGCAACATCGCCAAGGATAAAGTCACCATCAATGAGACGGTGTCCGGAGGCAGTTTCGGTGCGCGGGAGGCCAAGTATTGGTTGTTCGAAGTGGCGTACCTGGCGCAACAGGCCAAGGTGCCGGTCAAGTTGATGAACAGCCGTGAAGACGAAATGCGTGCGCTGTTCATGCACCCGGCCACGTTGCATCGGGCCAAAGGCGCGTTGGACGCGCAGGGGCGATTGACCGCATTGCAACTCAACGCGGTGTCGCCCGCTTCGCCGGAGCAGTGGGAGCCTGGCTATTTCGAGCGCCCGGACCATATGGATTACAGCACCACCGAAGCCATCACCGCGTGGGATTTCGCCTATCGCCCGGCGAATCTGGACCTGGCCTGGGTCCGGCATGAAAGTAACGTGCCCAGCGGCTGGTATCGCTCGGTGAGCTTCATTCCCAACGTGTTCGCCGTGGAAAGCTTCATGGATGAACTGGCCCACGGTGCCGGGCAGGATCCTTTGGCTTTTCGCCTGGCCAATATGCACGATCGACCCCGGCACGTCGCGGTGCTCAAAAGCGCCGCCGAACGCGCCGGTTGGGGCCAGCCATTACCGCAAGGCACCGCATTGGGCATTGCCACCAATCAGGGCTACACCAGCTTCATCGCGGTGGTCGCCAAGCTGTCGAAAAAGGACGGTGTGATCAAGGTCGATAAGCTCACTTGCGTGGTCGATTGCGGCCTGGCCGTATCGCCGGGCGGTGTCGAAGAGCAGATCTACGGCGGCTTGATGTGGGGTTTGGGTCACGCGTTGTTCGACCGCATGGACATCAAGCAGGGCCGGGTGGTGCAGAGCAACTTCCATGACTATCGGGTGACACGCATGTCCGACATGCCGGCGGTGGACATCCTGCTGCTGGACGGTGAACCGGGCAAACCCGGTGGCGTCGGGGAACTGGGCAGCCCATCAGTGGCCCCGGCCATCGCCAATGCGCTGTTCAGCCTGACCGGAGTGCGCCAGCGCTCGACGCCACTGACCTTGGGATAAGCCGGCATGGACCTGCGATTACTGCGGTATTTCATGGCCCTTGCCGAAGAGCTGCACTTTGGCCGGGCTGCCACGCGCCTGCACATCTGCCAGCCGCCCTTGAGCCAGCAGATTCGTCTGCTGGAAGAAGAACTGGGGACGCCGCTGTTCGAGCGCAGTCATCACCGGGTCGAGCTGACAGCGGCCGGACACATGCTCAAGGAACAGGCACCGCTGGTGTTCGAACAACTGAACCGCGCGCTGGACCTGACACGCCAGACCGGTCGGGGGCAGTTGGGTGAGCTGGAAATCGGCATGATCAGTTCGGTGATGGTGGGCGTGCTGCCACGGGCCCTGCACCTGTTTCGCGAGCGTTATCCTCAGGTGTCATGGCGTCTGCATGAAATGACGCCGGCGGCACAGGTCATGGCGTTGAAGGAAAAACGCATCGATGCCTGTGTGTTTCGGGTCGGCTATGACGATCCTCAACTACGCAATGAACTGCTGATCTACGAACCGATTCGCGTGGTCATGCCCCATGATCATCCCTTGGCCCGACGCGAAACCCTGGCGCCAGCGGATCTTGCGCAGGAGCCTTTTGTGGCGCTGGAATTGAAGCAGTCGCGGTTTGCCGATTTTCTCTTTCAGTGCTGCATAAAGGCCGGATTCACCCCGCAAATCCGCCAACAGGTGATCGAGGTTCAAACCTTGCTCAGCCTGGTGCGGGCCGGTTTCGGCGTGGCGTTATTGCCAGCCTCCATCGAGCAGATGGCGCCGGCCGGGCTGGTGTTCCGCCGCCTGACGCCGGCGTTGCCGGAGGTGCCGTTGTACGCCACTTACCGCGCAGACGATGACTCGCCGGTGCTCAAGCTGTTTCTCGATACGTTGCGAGAGTTGATCGTTCAAGAGCGTGCTGGCCCAAGCATGGACGGTATCAATGCCAATTCCGTTTCCTGATCAAAAGCCAAAACAGGTAAAAAAATGGCCTATTTCTTCGCCCATTACTCGATTCCCCAGGCTGACCTCGAAGCGCTGATGATACAGGCGCGCCAAAACTCTTCTGACCAGGCTGTGGCCGCTTACTACGCGGCCAACAAGCCTCGTTTCGAAGCGATGTTCGAGAAAGGCGGGCAGCCAGTCAGCAGTCGGCAACCTTGATTGGTCGGGCGGAAAACTAATTGGCCGGGGCGGCATGTGACTTGTCGCTTCACCGGCAGCTATAGGGCGAACGCTGTTCGTCGCGAAAGGCTGATATTGACGAAAGTGGCTGTTGAACGACCGGCGCCTTCCAGCTCGGATACCACGCAGTCTGAATCGCATGCCGTGCTGCGCATTCCTTTTCCCGCTCAATGACTTTCTGGCCTCACAAGCACTGCAGCTTGCGCACGTGCTGTTCTTAAAGAGGGTCTGCACTCGCAGCCCCTCTGTGTTTCCGTCCTGCACGGCCATTCGTCCGGCACTCGCCTCAATTGCACCACTTACCGTCAATCACTCCATGGCAAAAAATTCACGAGCCCTGTTGACACATCAATTCGTTCAAATCTACTCTGCATACAGCGCTGCATACATGATGGCGCGCTCAGCTTAAACGCTTGAACCTTTCTGCCCAAGAAAAACTAAATATCGGTGAGGTCAACATGACACGGCTCTTCTCTTCCACCCTCCGCAAAATGCTCGTAGGCGTTTCTTTTCTTGGTGCGTTGTTAGCCCAAGCGCCTGCGAACGCAACAGATTCGACACTTTGGCAAGGCATTCAGAAGGCAGGTGTGCTGCGTTGCGGGGCCGCGGTGGCTGCACCGTACGTCATGCGCGATGCGCGTTCCGGTCAATACAGCGGTTACTTTGTGGATCTGTGCCGTGACTTCGGCGAGAGGGTTCTCAAGGTCAAGGTTGAGTTCGTGGACACGAACTGGGACAACCTGGTGGCGGGGCTTCAAGGCGGCAAATGGGATTTGGCCATGGCCCTGAATCAGACACCCGAGCGTGCGATGGCGGTGACCTTTTCGGTTCCAGCAACCGACTACCAGATTTCGCTTCTGACCAACAAAGACAATCCGAAATTTGCAGGCGCGGGCAATGCTGTGGCCGACTACGATAAGCCAGGCGTTTCGATGGCCGTGATGTCCGGCACGGCGGCAGATAAAGCAATCACTGCAGTGGTGAAGAACGCCACGATCATGCGTCTTCCTGGTATGGACGAAACACGCCTGGCCGTGATGTCCAAACGCGCGGATGTGCTGGTCGATGCCAGCGATACGAACCATCTCTTCGCAATCGCCAACCCTGACTGGACGAAGGAAGTATTGCCCGTGCCCGCCTTGGCAAAGCAGGGAGTGGCGTTCGGTCTTTCGCGTAATGCCACACCGTCTGACCTGCAAGTCCTGAATATCTATCTCACGCAACGTCGAGAAACAGGCGAGATCTCCGCGCTTGTTGATAAGGCGTCTGCACTCGCCAACGCTGGCGATAAAACCCCTCAGTAATTTTTCGACGATCCCGAGAACGGCTTTGATTTAGCGTTCTCCTGGAGACAGTTCTATGACCGCTCCTTATCTGGTGGCTGCTCAGCCGCAGGATTCGCTCACCCTTAATTCGGCCAAGGGCGACTTTATCCAGTTGCGTGATGTGTACAAATCGTATGGCGAAGGCTTGGTGGTGATGGATCACCTGGATCTCGACATGCGCTCGGATGATCGTCTGGTGATCATTGGCCCGAGCGGTAGCGGCAAGAGTTCGTTGCTGCGGGTCATGATGGGGCTTGAGAGTATTCAGGGAGGCAAAATCTTCTTTCGGGGCAAGCCGTACATTGACGGCTCAGCCCGAGGGGCCGGTAAGCCTCTGGATGCAAAATTGCAGGCTCAGGTCGGTATGGTTTTCCAGCACTACACCCTGTTCCCGCATCTTTCGGTCTTGGGCAACCTGATTCTTGCACCGATGAAAGTGCATGGTCTTTCCAAGGCTCAGGCGACAGAAAAAGCGCGTGTATTCCTCGCTCGACTGGGCCTGGAAAGCAAACTGAATGTTTATCCGAGTCAGCTATCAGGCGGGCAAAAACAGCGAGTGGCAATCGCCCGCGCCTTGATGCTGGAGCCAAAGCTGATGCTCTTCGATGAGGTCACCTCGGCGCTCGATCCCGAAATGGTCACCGAAGTGCAGAGCGTGATGATGCAATTGGCTGAAGAAAAAATGGCCATGATCATTGTCACGCACGACATGCACTTTGCCCGCAGCATCGCTTCGCGTGTTGTGTTCTGCGCCAACGGAAAAGTAGTGGAGCAAGGGCCGCCAGAGCAGATTTTCACTAAGCCCAGGGAGCCGCGAACCCGCGAGTTCCTGGAAAAAGTCCTGCACCTGGATTGAGGCTCGTGTCCATGAACTATGAATTCGATTTTCACTTTCTGACCGGTAATGCCGCAGCGCTCTGGAATGGCTTGAAGGTCACATTGCAGCTCGCTTTGATATCGAACGTGGTGGGTCTGGTGCTGGGGTTTGGGCTTTGTCTCTTGACGCTTAACCGGTGGTTTTTCATCCGCTGGCCCGCTCAGTTGTTCATTGAGTTTTTCCGTTGCACGCCAGCACTGCTGCAGATCGTGTGGTTCTTCTACTGCTTGCCGATGCTGTTCAACGTGTTCATCGACCCCATCACCATGGGCGTGCTTGCCTTGGGCCTGAATCTCACCGCGTTCAATGCTGAAGCGTATCGGGCGGGTGTGCAGGCTGTTCCAAGGGAACACGAAGACGCCTGTGTAGCGCTGGGTCTGCGTCCGTGGCAGCGAACGATCTATGTGATTTTGCCGCAAGCGGTTCGTACCGCATTGCCGGTGTTGATGACTAATGGCATCTCGATACTTCAACAGAGTGCGCTGGTCGCCATCGTGGCTGTTGCTGACCTGATGTACGTCGGCAAGAGCATTGCCACTGAAGCGTATCGCCCACTGGAAACTTACTCACTCATTGCCTTGATCTACTTCGCGCTTTCACTGCCCATCGCGCAATGGGTGCAGTGGATCGAACGTCGTCAGGACACTGCGCTCGCGCGCTGAGGAGATCGTCATGCAGCTTGATTTTACGGTGGTCTTTTCTTACTGGCAGGTCTTGGCGAAAGGGCTCGCGCTGACGCTGGCGTTCACGGTCAGCTGCGCGGTGTTGGGCAGTGCGCTTGGCTTTCTATTGAGCCTTTTGCGCCTCTCGAAAAACCGCTTTATCAGCATTCCCACAGGGCTTTATGTCGAGCTCTTTCGCGGCACGCCGTTGTTGATCCAATTGTTCTGGATTTTTTTCTGCCTGCCTGTGGTGTTCGGCATATCCGTTGCGCCTTACGTCTGCGTGATGCTGGCGTTGACCCTGTACATGACGGCCATTACCAGCGAGACATTTCGTGGAGCGCTGAAATCCATTCCCAGCGAGCAACACGATGCCTGTACGGCCCTGGGTGTCGCCCAGTGGAACAAGGTGCTTTACGTCATTTTTCCGCAAGCGCTTCTCAGAGCGGTGCCTCCGCTTCTTTCCAACGTAGTAAGCCTGTTCAAGGAGAGTGCGCTGATTTCATCTGTCGGCATCGCTGATCTGATGTTCGTAGGACAAAACATTTCCAACAGCACTGCCCGCCCGGTGGAGTTTTTATCGGCGGTGGCGGTGATCTATTTCCTGGTGGCGTTCCCCCTGACCCGACTGGTTGGGGTGGTCGAGACCCGGATGCTCAAACGCTACGCATACTGACAATCACACTGGAGATTCTCCCATGCAGCAACTTAACGGCATCATGCCAGCCCTGGTGACCCCGTTCGATAAAAATGGCGCAGTCGATTACGACGTGTTGGCGTCCTTGGTCGAGTACCAAATCAAGCAGGGTGTAGGCGGCTTGGTTCCCTTGGGTTCAACCGGTGAATACTACGCACTGACCAATGAGGAGCGGCGTCAGGTGATGGCGACCGTTCGAGAGGTCGCCAATGATCGCGTCATGTTGATTGCCGGTGCGAATGGCGCCTGTACCCGCGAAGTCATTGAGCAGGTCAAGCAGGCGCGGGATACCGGATACAGCAATTTGCTGATTGCTCCGCCGTATTACGCGATCCCGACTCAAGACGAACTCATCGGGCACTACAACGCAATTCTCGACGCGGTGCCCGACGTAAACATCGTTCTGTACAACTACCCGATCCGCACTAATGTGGAGGTGGGATACAGCGTCATGGATGCACTCAAGGACCATGACCGGGTCATTGCCATCAAAGAGAGCGCAGGCAACTTGCTGCGTGCCATTGAAATCGATGACCGCTACAAGGGGAAAATCCAGCTTTCGTGCGGTTCTGATGATCAGGCTCTGGACTTTTTCCTATGGGGCGCCACCAGTTGGATCTGCGCACCAGCGAATTTCCTGGCACCGCAAATCGTGGCGTTCTATGAAAACTACGTCAGCGGGCAACTCGCAGGAGCCCAGCAAATCGTACGCTCGCTGTTTCCACTGATGAACAACCTGGAAAGTGGCAAATTCATTCAAAAGGTCAAGTATGGCTGCGAGTTGGCCGGGTTCAACGTCGGTATCGCCCGCATGCCGTTGTTGCCACTGACCAATGACGAAAAAGCCGAATTCCGCAAAGAGTTCGAGAGGCTTCAGGGCTGAGATCTATCCCGCATCGGCGATAAGCGCTGATGCGGATTCTTCAGTCACTGATGAATGTCCATGATGGACTCATGCCTGCAGGTTCCGCGCTAATCGAGAGTCTTTATGAACACTATGCAACCGCCAACCCATCAGACCATCAATGGCGAAACGGCCGTCGTCATTGGCGGTGGCATCGTTGGGGTGTGCTGCGCTTTGTATCTGCAACGCGAAGGTTATCGAGTCACCTTGGTCGACCCTCAAGCACCGGGCGACAGCACCGCCAAGTGGAGTTGTGGGCAGATGGCGGTGAGTGAGGTTATCCCGCTGTCCAAGCCGGGCATTCTCAAGAAAATACCTGTCTGGCTGCTTGATCAAAAGGGGCCGCTGGCGCTTCGACCAAGCGCTCTGCCTGGAATCTTGCCGTGGTTCCTGCGCTTCGTTGCTTGTGCTCGTCATTCGCGCATCGTCGAAATCGCCAATGAGATGGCGACATTGACTCACCACGTCTACGAAGACTACGCGCCGTTACTGGAGCGATGCGCAGACAAAACGTTGATGGGCGAACGGCCAATCATTGAGGTATTTGACACCCCTGAAGGGTTAGCCCAAGAGGGGGGGCATATGGATCTGCGTCGATCCCTGGGTTTCAGGTCTGAAGTGCTGGATCGTGCGGCAATATCGGATCTGGAACCTGCATTGGCTGGAAAATTCAGCCACGGTTTATTGTTCCCTGATTGGCGCGCGGTCAGTGATACCAAAGGATTCATCGCCGCCCTGACACAAAGCTTCATCGAGCAAGGAGGCGTCCGCGTTCGTGGTCAGGTCGAAAAGATCGACGAGGTTTCTGACCGCGCCAACGGCGTGACATTGGTCAATGGAGATCGTTACAAAGCTGACCACGTCGTCATCGCTGCGGGCACCGGTTCAAGTCAGTTTTTCTCGCAGATTGGCGGATCGGTGCCACTGGCCGGCATTGCCGGATATCAGGTGTTGTTACCGCATTCGGGCGTGGAAGTACGTCATTCGGTGATCTATGCCGACGGCGGTTTCTGTTTCGCACCGATGACGCGAGGATTGCAGATCGGCGGCACCATCGAATTCTCCGGCCCTAACGCCGAGCCAAATTTCAAACGGGCCGACATCATTCTGGAAAAGGCCCGCAAAATCCTTCCACAGCTAAGACTTGACGACATCGAATACGGCATTGGTTATCGGCCGTTTCTGCCGGACACAAAGCCTGTAATCGACAGGAGCTCGCGCCTCAAGAATGTCTTCCTTGCATTCGGCCATGGCCAGCTCGGACTGACACTGGGGGCAACCACCGCACGCCTCATCACCGACATGGTCGCAGGGCGCCAACCGGCCCAAGACTTGACTCCTTTCAGCGCCAAACGCTTTGCGTTCAACTGAGGTAAATCATGAAATCCTACGACCATCTCTATATTGACGGCCAATGGGTAAAACCTGCCTTGGGCGGCACTTTCGCAACCATCGACCCCAGTCATGAAAAGGTCATTGCGCACGTTGCTGCAGCCACGGCGACAGATGTCGACCTGGCAGTAAAAGCGGCACGCAGAGCCTTCGACGAGGGCCCTTGGCCGCTGATGGCTGGCACCGAAAGAGCAGCCGTTTTACGCCGCATCGCAACGGGTATCCGGGACCGCCTTGACGTTCTTGCAGAGCTTGAGGTGCGTGACAATGGCAAGCCTCTGCCGGAGGCTCAGTGGGACATTGGTGATACGGCGGGGTGCTTCGATTTCTATGCCGACCTCGCAGAGGAACTCGATGCTCAGCAAGAGAAGCGCATCAACCTTGCTGATGAGCGTTTCAGCAGCATCGCTCGCAAGGAACCGATGGGTGTGGCTGGTGCGATCATTCCATGGAACTTCCCAATGCTGATGGCCGCCTGGAAGGTGGCCCCTGCGTTGGCTGCCGGTTGCAGCATGGTGCTCAAACCTTCCGAACTCACGCCTTTGACAGCGCTGGAGTTGGCTGAAATTGCACACGAGGCAGGTCTGCCGGCAGGTGTGCTGAACGTAGTGACCGGATTGGGGCCTGATGCAGGCGCTCCGCTAAGCGAACATCCGGGCATCGATAAGCTCGCGTTTACCGGCAGTGTCCCGACCGGTTCCAAAATCATGCAAGCGGCGGCGCGTGACATCAAAAACATCAGTCTTGAGCTGGGTGGTAAATCACCTTTTATCATTTTTGATGACACTGATATCGAAGCGGCTGTCGAATGGATCATGTTCGGCATTTTCTGGAATCAGGGTCAGGTCTGTTCAGCCACCTCGCGGGTGTTGGTACAACGCAGCCTATACGAGCCTTTGCTGAAACGGCTGGTCGAGGAGACGAGCAAACTCAGCATTGGTGACGGATTGAAGGAAGGCGTGCTGCTCGGGCCTTTGGTCAGCAGCGGTCAATACCACAAGATTCTGCAAGCCGTTGCACGCGGCCAGGAAGAAGGCGCCACTCTGCTGTACGGTGGCACGAAGCCGGCGCATTGCGAATCGGGGTATTTCATCACTCCCGCTATCTTTGCGGACGTGTCAGTCGACAGCTGGTTATGGAATGAAGAGATCTTTGGCCCGGTGATTTGCGTACGCCCGTTCGACGATGAAGTCGAAGCGCTTAAAAGTGCCAACAATTCGCGGTTCGGTCTGGCGGCGGCAGTCATGTCAAAAGACCTGGTTCGCGCAGAGCGGATCGCACGCCGTCTGCGCGCCGGTATCGTCTGGATCAATTGCTCGCAACCGACGTTTACCGAGGCACCCTGGGGTGGATACAAGCAAAGCGGTATCGGTCGGGAGTTAGGTGAATGGGGGTTGAACAACTACCTCGAAACCAAACAGATCACCCGATACGACAGCGATCAACCCTGGGGTTGGTACATCAAGTAAGAGAGGGCGTCATGCGCTGGAAGAAAACGCTTCAATTGGTCGATGTGCATTGCGAAGGTGAGATTGGCAAAGTCATCACCGGGGGTGTCCTCGACATCCCCGGCAAGACCATGCTCGACAAGATGAACTACATCAACGAGGTCGATGACAGCCTTCGTCGCCTGGTCGTGCTGGAGCCGCGTGGATGTCTGCAGATGTCGGTCAATCTGTTACTGCCGCCGACACGGCCCGAGGCTCAGGCAGGCTTCATCGTTTTGCAGGCTGACAAGGCCCATCCGATGTCGGGCAGTAACTGTATCTGCGTTGTCACGGCATTGCTTGAACTCGGCATCCTGCCGATGGAGGAGCCGTATACGACGGTCGTGCTGGATACTCCAGCCGGCTTGGTCACCGCACGTGCGCACTGTGCAGATGGCCGCTGTGTGAGTGTCTCGCTGGATATGGTGCCCTCGTTTGTGGAGCATCTGGATGTTGTCATACAGACCGACGAGTTTGGTCCCATCAAAGCGGATATCGCTTTTGGGGGCGTTTATTACGCCCTGATCGATGTCGAGCAGGTGGGGCTGAGTATCGAGCCCGGCAAGGCCCGAGAACTTGCCGATGCGGGTGTGCGCTTGAGAGGCATCATCAACGAACAGGTGTCGGTGAAGCATCCGCTGATCGATAGTTTGAATGAGGTCGCCTACGTGATGTTCCGCAACCGCATCGATCAATTCACCTGGCAAACCTGCACCACATTGCCCCCTGGTCGGGTAGATCGCTCACCCTGTGGCACTGGCAGTTCGGCGAACCTGGCCACCCTGAGCGCCCGTGGGCAAGTGGTGCCGGGCGATCAACTGACCTCTCGCTCAACCATTGGCGGCGAGTTCAAGGTCGAACTTCTGGGTTTGACGGAAGTTGGAGATCGGGCCGCGGTATTGCCCAGAGTCACCGGCCGAGCATGGGTGTATGGCATGCATCAGATTGGCGTCGACCCTGATGATCCGCTCGCTGATGGATTTATGCTGAGCGACACTTGGGGCGAAGGTTTCTAACTGAATGATGGCCGGTGTTAGGCTTACGTCCGGCCAAACGACCAGCCCGTTCCCTGAGAGCTACTCAATGAGCAACGATACCCCAGAGACCAACGCAAGCGTCAAACGCCATGGTGGGCGCTATATCTACGAAGAGCTTCGTAAACAAATACTGACACTCAAGCTCAAACCAGGATCTCCGCTGGATGAGGTGTCATTGGCTGCGCAGTTCGGACTTTCCCGTTCGCCGGTAAGGGACGCCCTGGCACGACTCATCAGTGAGGGGCTGGTCACTATCCTGCCTAACAGGACAACGCTGGTAACGCCGTTCGAGATTGAAGATTTTCCAAACTATATTTCCGCGCTCGATCTTATTCAAAGGGCTGTCACGCGGCTGGCAGCGACTCAGCACGACGAGGAAGATCTGGAGCGGATACGCTCGGCTGATGCGGCCTATCTCGATGCAGTGACCTCGGGGGATTTTCAGGCAATGTCGGAGACGAACAAGGCCTTTCACATTGCCATTGCCCAGGCAGGAAAGAATCCCTATTTCATCAGCTACTACGAGAAACTGTTGGGAGAGGGCCAAAGACTCGCGCATTTGCATTTTGACTACATCATCAGTGCCGCGAGCACGACCACGCGGCTGGGACGCGACCATGATGAAATCATCGACGCCATCGCTGCACGCAATCCCGATCAGGCCGAGCAAGCCGCTCACGAGCATACGATGCTTTTCCAGCGACGCTTTCTTGCCTATATGCAGCAAAACCTGACGAGTGCTGTGTCGGTGAAGTAAAGGAGCGGCAGAGTCGCTGCTTGATCATCAACCGTCGATCCCTTCGCTGAAAGTACAACGCCGGCCATGAGCCGGCGTTGTACTTTTCAATGGCTAGCTGGACAGCGGATTCACCTTCAGCGTGCGTTTGCCCAGCCTCATTAACCCGTAATAACTCAAGGCCGGAACCAGCAGCCCGACGATCCAGGCCACGTCCACACCGTCCAGCGCAGTGGCCACCGGCCCCACGTATAACGTGGTGTTCATGAACGGAATTTGCAGGGCGATGGCCAGCAGGAAACTGCCACACGCGATCCAGTTGATGCGCCCGTACATGCCGTTGAGGTCGAAGATATCGTCAATCCGGTACTGGCCTTTGCGCAGGCAGTAGTAGTCCACCAGATTGATCGCCGTCCAGGGGATCAGGAAATAACTCATGAAGAAAATGAAGTTGAGGAAGAAGTTGATGAAGTCGTCCTGACCGATGGTGCACAGCGCCGTGGCGACCAGGCTGATCACTAGCATGAACACGCCGCGTACCCGTGGCGTGACCTTGAACCGGGCGAAGGGCTCGATCACCGTGATGGTCGACATGAAGGCGCCATACAGGTTGAAGACGTTGATCGACACCTGGCCATAAAGGATGAAGGCGAACAACAACACCGCGCCAGCGCCGAATAATCCGGCGACATGGCCGCCGACATTGCTGGAAAAGTCGCCGATGCCGACGCTCAGGATCGCGCCGAGGATCATCATCCACGCGCCGCCACTGACGGTGCCGGCATAGCTGTACCAGAACACTTTTGCCGTGGATGTCGTGCTCGGCAGGTAGCGTGAATAGTCCGCGACATACGGGGCGTACGACAGCTGCCAGGTCACCGCGATGCTGACCGCTACCAGAAACTTCGAGAGCGAGAACCCCATCGGCAGCCATTGTTCAGCGGGTATAGGCAATTGCAATGCAAGCAGCGTGGCGGCGAAAAATACCCCCAGCGAGAGCAGCGACAGCCACTTCTGCAAACGGTGGATCAATCGATAGCCATACAGCGCGACAACGAAGCACAAGGCACCGATCAGGTAGACATTGCCGGTCGCCGGCAACGGACTGACGGACGCCAGCGCCTGGGCGGCGAGCAGGGTGTTGCTGACGAAGAACCCAAGGTAGATCAACATCACGAACAGCAGCGGCAAGATGGCGCCGAGAACGCCGAACTGCGCGCGGCTCTGGATCATTTGCGGAATGCCCAGTTTGGGGCCTTGGGCAGAATGCGAGGCCATGAAAATCGCTCCCAGCAGCGAGCCGATGATCATCGCCAGGGCGCTCCAGAAAAGATTGAGCCCCATGACCACCGGCAGCACGCCGCAGGCAATGGTCGTGATGTTCATGTTGGCGCCGAACCAAATGAAAAACAGCGAGCCGGGGTGGCCGTGGCGTTCGGACTCAGGGATGAAATCGATGCTTCTTTTTTCGACTTGCATGGCGATTACTCCTGAGTCCGGGCGAGGTGGGACTGGAAGCGGGCGATGGTGCTTTCGAACTCATGAGGCTGGTGGGCAAAGAAGTCCGGCCGCCCCGGGGTCAGGCTCACGTACTCGAGGTTTTCAAGGGCTCGCAGGCATTGCTCGGTGCTCAGGATTTCCAGCGAATAGACCCAGTTGGCCATGATCAACAGGGCCGAATGGTGGCCTGATTGGGTCGTGGTGGTGCAAGCGTCGCTGACCAGGCGGATGTGGTAGCCCAGGGCGAAAGCATCGAACACGCTGCTGAGCACGCAGACGTCGGTCAACACGCCACTGATGATCAGCGTGTCGACGCCCAGCGTCTTGAGTCGGGAATCGAGGTCGGTGCGGTGAAAGGCGCTGTAGCGACTTTTATCCAGCACCCATTCCTCTGGCTGTGGGGCCAGGCGTTCGAGGATTTGCACTTGCCGGGTGCCCGCGCGATAGCTGCTCGGGCCGCCGTCGGTCGCCCGGGGTTCGCCGCGCGGCATGTCGCTGCCGTCGGCCTGATTGATGTGGCGGGTAAAGATCACAGGCACCTGTGCAAGGCGGGCGGTATCGAGCAGTGCCGCCGTATTGGCGACCACGGTGTCGATGTTTTCCAGGACGAAACCGTCCTCCTGTTGCATGTCGATGATCAACAGCGCGTTTTTATTGTTCATTGGGCAAACCTGATCATGAGCCGAAGCACAATGCACCGCAGACGTTCGCCATGGCGGGACGTGAGGTGCGTGGGTTTCTGTTCGGATTGATCAGTTAACTATTTGCCAGAAGCCGTTCTGCTTGGCGGAAACGCTGGCACGCAGACGTTTGAGATGGATATGCGAAGCCGTCCATTCGCCGCGCAGATAAGCCTGCGCAGCGCTGGAGGGAAGGGCGGGTGATGGGCGGCGACTATTGAACATTGCAATCGACCCTACACGTCAGTCAGCCCCCGGGCTTCGCATCCGGGGGCGCAAGGGTGGACTCAGCGGAACGCCGGGACCACGTGTTTGATGAACAGCTCCAGGGATTTTTTCTTTTCCGCATGGGGCAGGCTGTTGTCGCACCAGAAGCTGAATTCGTCGACGCCCAGTTCCTGGTAATACTTGATGCGCGGGATAATTTCTTCCGGCGTGCCGATCATGGCGGTCTTGTGCAGGCTCTCCAGCTGGAACTCCGGACGCTCGGCGAATTTTTCTTCCGGGCTCGGTGCCAGGAAACCGTTGACCGGTGTTTGCTTGTTGCCGAACCAGGCGTCGAAAGTGCGGTAGAACTTCGAGATCGCCTTGGCGCCGACTTTCCAGCCCTCCGGGTCATCGACGGCGTGGACGTGGGTGTGACGCAGCACCATCAGTTGCGGGCGCGGCACGTCCGGGTTGTTGTCCAACGCGGTCTGGAACTTGTTCTTCAGGTCGAGGACTTCTTCGTCGCCTTTCATCAGCGGCGTGACCATGACGTTGCAACCGTTGGCCACGGCGAAGTTGTGGGAGTCAGGGTCGCGAGCGGCAATCCACATCGGCGGGTTGGGCTTCTGGATCGGCTTTGGCACGCTGGTGGACGTCGGGAATTTCCAGATATCGCCGTCGTGGGCGTAGTCGCCTTGCCACAGCGCACGGACCACCGGAACCATCTCGCGCAGTGCCTGACCGCCGGACGAAGCAGGCATGCCGCCGGCCATCCGGTCGAACTCAACCTGGTAAGCGCCACGGGCCAGGCCGACTTCCATACGCCCATTGCTGATCACGTCGAGCAACGCGCATTCACCGGCGACCCGCAGAGGGTGCCAGAACGGCGCGATGATGGTGCCGGCGCCCAGGTGAATGGTGGTGGTCTTGGCTGCCAGGTAGGCCAGCAGCGGCATCGGGCTTGGCGAGATGGTGTATTCCATGGCGTGGTGTTCGCCGATCCAGACGGTGCTGAAACCACCGGTTTCAGCCATCAGGGTCAGTTCGGTCAAGTCTTCGAACAGCTGGCGATGGCTGACGCTCTCGTCCCAACGTTCCATGTGCACGAACAGCGAAAATTTCATGACGCTTACCTCGGATTCTTTTGTTGTCGGCCTGTCGACAGGCTGTTTATTGGAGTCTAGGAATTCGCAATCTACGCAAAAATATTCCTGAGTATTGTCGAATCAGGCGAGCACGGGCAGGGCGCCCATCTTGCCGTGGCAATACACCAGTGGACCGGCGTTCTGCTGGGGCACGATCAGGTTCTTCACCGCGCCGACCATGATTGCGTGGTCACCGCCTTCGTATTCGCGCCACAGTTCGCACTCGATCACGGCCGTGGCATTCGCCAGAATCGGGTTGCCCAGCTCGCTCAAGGTCCATTCGATACCTTGCGCCTTGTCTTTGCCTTTGCGGGCGAACGCATAGGCTTCGCTTTGCTGTCCGCCGGACAGCACGTGGATGGCAAAGCGTTTGTTCTTGATCAGTACCGGATACGAGTCGGAGCTGTAGTTGGGGCAGAACAGCACCAGGGCCGGGTCCATGGACAGCGAGCTGAAGGCGCTGGCGGTCAGGCCGACGATCTGTCCGTCGTCATCGAGTGTAGTGATGACAGTGACCCCGGACGGAAACGAACCCATTACTTGTTTGTAGATGGCGGCATCGATCATGGGACGGTCCTCTGGCGGTGTGGTACGGGTTTTTATGTGTTTGTAGGTCTGATGGTATACCGTAATACATAGTTTGCAAGGGCTTTTTTTGTCGCCCGATAAACGTATTGAATTCTGGTTTAGGCCAATGATTGCTGAGGCTTTAACGATTAAGTGCGATCTCGTATGACTCAGAATAGCGGGGCAGATCGTCGTAAAAAGACCGGATCAGTCTTGTGAAAAAGTTGGAATACCATAATATGCCTGCCATCTGAGGGGCGGCCCAAGAGCTCCCCCGGTTTGGCTTCATACAAATATAAGATCAGACAAACTCGAGTTCATGCACATGTCCCAGATGTCCCGGCAAGACCCCCTGATCGAGAATCATACGGTCGATTACGTCCCTCTCGCGGAACGCCATGGGAAGGCCCGCGATCTTTTCACTTTATGGTTCAGCACCAACATTGCGCCGCTGCCTATCGTCACTGGTGCGATGGTGGTGCAAGTGTTTCACCTCAATCTGTTCTGGGGGTTGCTGGCCATTGCGCTTGGGCACATGGCGGGAGGCTTGGTGATTGCCTTGGCCTCGGCGCAAGGCCCGCGCATGGGCATTCCGCAGATGGTCCAGAGTCGCGGCCAGTTCGGTCGTTATGGTGCGCTGCTGATAGTGTTCTTTGCCGCACTCATCTACGTCGGGTTTTTCATCTCCAACATCGTGCTGGCCGGCAAATCCATCGTCGGCCTTGCGCCTTCGGTTCCGGTGCCAGCGAGCATCCTTATCGGTGCCTTGAGCGCCACCGCGATCGGGGTGATCGGTTACCGCTTCATTCATACCCTTAACCGCATCGGGACCTGGGTCATGGGCAGTGCCTTGCTGGCCGGTTTCCTCTACATCTTTGCCCACGATTTGCCAGCGGACTTCTTCACTCGCGGCAGTTTCAATGTGTCCGGCTGGCTGGCGACGGTATCGCTGGGCATTATCTGGCAGATCAGCTTTTCGCCGTACGTGTCGGACTATTCGCGTTACCTGCCCGCCGACATCGGGATTGCCCGTCCGTTTTTCGCCACTTACCTGGGCGCAACCCTGGGCACCATTTTGTCTTTTACCTTTGGTGCGGTCGCAGTGCTGGCGACGCCGGAAGGCACTGAAGCGATGGCAGCGGTGAAGCAATCCACCGGTTGGTTGGGGCCGATTTTGATGGTGTTGTTTCTGCTCAATATCATCAGCCACAACGCCTTGAATCTGTATGGCGCGGTACTGTCGATCATTACTTCCATCCAGACGTTTGCCAGTCAATGGACGCCGAGCATCAAGGTGCGTGTGGTGTTGTCGAGTGTGGTGCTGACGGGCTGCTGTGTGGTGGCGTTGGGGGCTTCGGCGGATTTCATTTCGCAGTTCATCGGGTTGATTCTGGCGTTGTTGCTGGTGTTGGTGCCTTGGGCTTCGATCAACTTGATCGACTTTTATCTGATCAAGCGCGGGTGTTATGACATCGCCTCGATTTTCCGTGCGGACGGCGGGATTTACGGGCGGTTCAATTGGCATGCGATTGTGGCGTATTTCATCGGGATTGTTGTGCAGCTGCCATTTGCCAATACGTCGTTGTATGTGGGGCCGTATGCCAATCTGGTGGACGGTGCGGATTTGTCCTGGTTGGTGGGGTTGGTGGTGACCTGTCCGCTTTACTATTGCCTGGCAACGCGGGGGCAGGTGCAGGAGGGCAGGGTTTCGCGGTTGGGGTTTGCTGACTGATTACGTTGCTTGTGTGGTTTGGAATGCCCGGCTTTGGTCGGGCGTTTTTTTTTGGTCGTGTACATATCCGTTTTTGGGTGGTGGGAGTGAGCCTGCTCGCGATGCTGTTGATCGTTCCCACGCAGAGCCGGGAACGATCACCATCACCACGCGCAAGGGTTGAGCAAACAGTTTGGCCGGCAGGCGGCCTCGTTTAAACAACCCCAATCAACCCTCAATGCAACGAATACAAACCCAGGCCCTCATATAAGAAGGAAGTGGCCACCGACGCCAACAAGCGAACGATGCCCCAACAGATATTTACCCAGACAACAGGTAATTGTTTCTATGACTGCGGCTGACAAAAACCACGTGACCTGGTTGGTTGAACAATCGATGCTTCATGCCGCCAGACAGCGGGCCAAACTCTACTCAGGGCAAGGTCGGATGTGGCAGCAGCCCTATGCCCATACCCGGCCCCGGGATGCCTCCGCGCTGGCGTCCGTATGGTTCACCGCCTACCCGGCCTCCATCGTCACCCGCGAAAACGGCACCGTGCTCGAAGCCCTGGGCGACGAAACCCTGTGGCATGCACTGTCAAGAATCGGCATCCAGGGCATACACAACGGCCCGCTGAAAATGTCTGGCGGCCTCACAGGCACCCGACTCACGCCGACCATTGACGGCAACTTCGACCGCATCAGCTTCGAAATCGACCCACAACTGGGCACCGAAGCGCAGCTTCAAGCGCTGGTGCGCATGGCCGCCGCGCACAACGCCGTGATCATCGATGACGTTATTCCCTCGCACACCGGCAAAGGCGCGGACTTCCGCCTGGCCGAGATGGCCTACGAAGACTATCCGGGCCTCTACCACATGGTCGAAATCCGCGAAGAGGACTGGCCTCTGCTGCCGGACATCGCCGACGGCCGTGATTCACAAAACCTCAGCCCGTTGCAGGTCGACGTGCTGCGAGACAAGCACTACATCGTTGGCCAGTTGCAGCGAGTGATCTTCTTCGAACCGGGGGTCAAGGAAACCGACTGGAGCGCGACACCGATCGTCATCGGTGTCGATGGCAAGCCGCGACGCTGGGTCTATCTGCATTACTTCAAGGAAGGGCAGCCGTCGCTGAACTGGCTCGACCCGACCTTCGCCGCGCAGCAGATGATCATCGGCGATGCTTTGCACGCCATTGACGTCATGGGCGCGAAGATCCTGCGCCTGGACGCCAACGGATTTCTCGGCGTGGAGCGCAAGCTCGACGGCACGGCCTGGTCTGAAAGCCACCCGTTATCGATCACCGGTAACCAGTTGCTGGCCGGCGCGATCCGCAAGGCTGGCGGTTTCAGTTTTCAAGAGCTCAACCTGACCGTCGACGACATCGCCAGCATGTCCCACGGCGGTGCCGACCTGTCCTACGACTTCATCACCCGACCGGCCTACCAACACGCGTTACTGATGGGCGATACCGAATTCCTGCGCTTGATGCTTCGCCAGATGCACACCCTGGGCATCGATCCGGGTTCGCTGATCCATGCCCTGCAGAATCACGACGAGTTGACCCTGGAACTGGTGCATTTCTGGACGCTGCACGCCCACGACACTTACCTTTTTCAGGGCCAGACCTTCCCCGGCAATATCTTGCGCGAACACATTCGCGAGCAGATGTACGAGCGTCTGTCCGGCGAACACGCACCCTACAACTTGAAGTTCGTCACCAACGGCGTGTCCTGCACCACCGTCAGCATCATCACGGCGGCGTTGGGGATTCGTGATCTGGACGCGATTTCGACGGCAGATATCCAGCAGATTCGCCAGGTCCATTTGCTCTTGGTGATGTAC
Source organism: Pseudomonas sp. fls2-241-R2A-110 (assembly GCF_030209165.1). Lineage (NCBI taxonomy): Bacteria > Pseudomonadati > Pseudomonadota > Gammaproteobacteria > Pseudomonadales > Pseudomonadaceae > Pseudomonas > Pseudomonas sp. fls2-241-R2A-110. The sequence goes on from NZ_JARVSN010000041.1 coordinate 35,966, forward strand.
AACGCCATGCAACCGGGCGTGTTCGCACTCTCAGGCTGGGACCTGGTGGGCGCGTTGCCGTTGCCGGCTGAAGAGGTTGCACATTTGATGGGTGACGGCGACACGCGCTGGATTCACCGGGGTGCCTACGATCTGGTCGACCTCAATCCGGAGGCGCCGCTGTCCGCCGGCCAGATGCCGCGTCCGAAGACGTTGTATGGCAGCCTGCCCAGCCAATTGAAGGACCCGGATTCGTTCGTCTCGCAACTGCGCAGAATCCTCGCCGTGCGGCGCTCCTATGACATCGCCGCGAGTCGCCAGATCCTGATCCCGGATGTCCAGCACCCGGGGCTGCTGATCATGGTCCACGAATTGCCGGCCGGCAAAGGCACGCAAATCACCGCGCTGAACTTCGGCTCGACGCCGATCACCGAAACCTTGCACCTGCCCAATATTGCGCCGGGCCCCGTGGTCGACATCATCAACGAGCGAGTCGAGGGTGATCTCACGCCTGAGGGTGAGTTCACCATTACGCTGGATGCCTACGAAGGGTTGGCCCTGCGGGTGGTGAGCAGCACTCCGATGATCTGAGGGAAGGCGTCAGTGCGCTTTCAGGCCGGTCTGAGCTCAAGCACTCACGTTCCCGGTCTTCGTCCCTATCATCTGTTGATCGGCATGATAGGACGAGCGCACCAGCGGGCCGGATGCGACGTTCTTGAAGCCCATCCGGGTGCCTTCTTCGGCGAACCAGGCGAAGGTGTCCGGGTGTACGAAACGCTGCACCGGCAAGTGACTGCGCGACGGTTGCAGGTACTGGCCGAGGGTGAGCATGTCGACATCGTGCTCACGCAGTCGCTGCATGACTTCGATGACTTCTTCGTCGGTTTCGCCAAGACCCAACATCAGGCCGGATTTGGTCGGGACGTGCGGGACCAACAGTTTGAATTTCTGCAGCAAGTCCAGTGACCACTCGAAATCCGAGCCCGGCCGTGCGGCTTTGTACAGGCGCGGTACGGTCTCAAGATTATGGTTGAACACATCGGGCGGTTCTATGGCGGTGATCGCGAGGGCGACGTCCATGCGGCCTCGGTAATCCGGCACCAGGGTTTCCAGTTGCACGCCCGGCGACAGCTTGCGGATCTCGCGCAGGCAATTAACGAAATGACGGGCGCCACCGTCGCGCAGGTCATCGCGGTCCACCGAGGTGATCACCACGTACTTCAGACGCAGGTCGGCGATGGCCACTGCCAGGTTCATCGGCTCCTCGGTGTCCAAAGGTTTGGGCCTTCCGTGGCCGACATCGCAGAATGGGCAGCGGCGGGTGCAGATATCGCCCATGATCATGAAGGTCGCCGTGCCACCGGAAAAACATTCGCCGAGGTTCGGGCAGGAGGCTTCCTCACAGACACTGTGCAGCTTGTGTTTGCGCAACAGCTGTTTGATCCGGTCGACCTCGGGTGAGATTGGAATGCGTACGCGAATCCAGTCGGGTTTGCGCGGGAACTCATCGGTCGGGATGATCTTCACCGGAATTCGCGCGACCTTTTCTGCGCCGCGCAGTTTGATGCCGACTTCCATTTTGGCCGGGCTTTGGCCAGTCGATTCCACAAGTACGCTCATGTGTAGTGGTCTTCTGTTCGAGTGGGAAAAGCAAGATCGCATCGCAACCTGTGGGAGCGAGCAGGCTCGCTCTCACATAGTCAGTGCAGCGGATCAGTCGCGGTACACCGGGAAATCGCTGCACATTGCAGCGGCTTGCCGGGCGACTTGAGCCTCGACATCGGCATCGCCGAGGTGATCGAGGATGTCGCAGATCCAGCCCGCCAGCTCGACGCTCTGGGCCTCCTTGAAACCACGGCTGGTGATGGCCGGCGTGCCAATGCGCAGGCCGGACGTCACGAACGGTGATTGCGGGTCGTTCGGCACAGCGTTTTTGTTCACCGTGATACCGGCGCGGCCGAGCGCGGCGTCAGCGTCTTTGCCGGTCAACCCCTGGCGGATCAGGCTGACCAGGAATAAGTGATTGTCGGTGCCACCCGACACCACGTCGTAGCCGCGGTCGATAAAGACCTTGGCCATCGCTTGAGCGTTGCGGATCACTTGCGCCTGATAGGTTTTGAAGGCTGGCTCCAGCGCTTCTTTAAAGCACACGGCTTTGGCGGCGATGACATGCATCAACGGACCACCCTGGCCACCAGGAAACACCGCCGCGTTGAGTTTCTTCTCCAGTTCCGGATTGGCCTTGGCCAGGATCAGGCCGCCACGCGGGCCGCGCAGGGTTTTGTGCGTGGTCGTGGTGACAACATCGGCAAATGGAATCGGATTGGGGTACAACCCGGTCGCCACCAGGCCCGCAACGTGGGCCATGTCGACGAACAGATAGGCGCCAACCTTGTCGGCAATCTCACGGAAGCGCGGGAAGTCCAGGGTTTTGGAGTAAGCGGAAAAACCCGCGATGATCATCTTCGGTTGGTGCTCGACGGCCAGGCGTTCGACTTCGTCGTAGTCGATCAGCCCGGTGGCGGTGTCGATGCCGTATTGGACGGCGTTGTACAGCTTGCCGGAGAAGCTGACTTTTGCACCGTGGGTCAGGTGGCCACCATGGGCCAGGCTCATGCCCAGCACGGTGTCGCCGGCTTGCAGCAGCGCAAGATAAACCGCAGCGTTGGCCTGGCTGCCGGAGTGTGGCTGGACGTTGGCGTAATCGGCGCCGAACAGCTGTTTGGCGCGATCAATCGCCAGTTGCTCGACCACGTCGACGTGTTCACAACCCCCGTAATAACGCTTGCCTGGATAGCCTTCGGCGTACTTGTTGGTCAGGCCGCTGCCTTGTGCCTCCATCACCCGTTGGCTGGTGTAGTTTTCCGAGGCGATCAGCTCGATGTGATGCTCTTGCCGCGCGTCCTCGGCGTTCATCGCCGCCAGCAGTTCGTCATCGTAGCCTTTGATCTGGTCGTGTTTGCTGAACATGGTGCAATCCTCTGTGGTTCTCTGAATAAGGTGGCCTGGAGCTGTGTTGGCTTTCAGGCGTCTTGATAGTCGGCTATCGATGGACAGGCGCAGATCAGGTTGCGGTCGCCGAAGACGTTGTCGACCCGGCCTACGGGCGGCCAGTATTTGGCGTCGATCAAGGTGTCGAGTGGGTACACCGCTTGCTCACGGCTGTACGGATGCGTCCACTCGCCAACGATTTCCGCGGCGGTGTGCGGCGCGTTTTTCAGCGGGTTGTCGTCCTTGTCCAGGGTGCCGTTTT
>NZ_JARVSN010000046.1:0-34464 GCF_030209165.1 Pseudomonas sp. fls2-241-R2A-110
ACCCTGTGGGAGCTGGCTTGCCAGCGAAGGCGGCCTGCCAGCCGACCAATCTCTTACAGGTGTACACCAAACCCTGTGGGAGCGAGCCTGCTCGCGATGACTGCCCTCAGTCGCCAAACCTCTATACCTTGGCACTCACTTCACTGCGATTGACCAGCACTTCCAGCGCCTCGCTCAAACTCTGTGCTTTTTCGCCAATCAATAAATGCCAAACCCCTCCATCGAGTTGGCTGACACCCTGACACCCCAGCGCCTTCAAATCACACTCCGACACCGCTTTGCCATCCGCCAGTTGCAGTCGAATCCGGGTCATGGCGATGCAATCCATCTGCAATATGTTTTCGCCGCCACCCAATGCCTTTAGCCATTTCTGCGTTTCTGAATGCGTCACTGCTTCTGGTTCCGGCGCATCAATAACGGCGGGAGGGGAGGACACGAGTGCGCGTCCCAACGCAGGCATCGCCAGTCGAATTTCATCGGCTATGCTGTCCGCCATCGGCCCGACCACTACCTGCAAACTCCCACCCTTGCCCGGTCGCACAACTGCCATCGCCCCCAGGGCTTTCAGCTCTGCATCGTTTGCCTTGTTGCGATCCACCATGTCCAGTCGCAACCGTGTCGTGCATGCCCCCACGGTTATCAGGTTCTGGGCGCCGCCCAATGCCTTGATGTAAGCCCCGGCGCGCTCGTTTTTGGCGATCACGACTTTCTCACCCGTAGGCACTTCTTCGCGTCCCGGTGTATTGAGATTGAAGCGGCGGATGCAGAAATCAAACACCGCGTAGTAGATCACCGCGTACGCCAGCCCGACTGGCACGACCAACCAGCCGTTGGTGGATTTGCCCCAGCCGAGAATCATGTCGATGAAGCCGCCGGAAAAGGTGAAGCCCAAATGGATGTTCAGCGCGTTGGTGATTGCCATCGACAGTCCCGTCAACAGCGCATGCACCAGATACAGCAGCGGTGCGAGGAACATGAAGGCGAATTCGATGGGCTCGGTGACGCCGGTCAAGAAGGAGGTCAACGCCATCGACAGGAAGATCCCGCCCATGACCTTGCGCCGTTCCGGCAGGGCGTTGCGGTACATCGCCAGGCAGGCGGCCGGGAGGCCGAAGATCATCATCGGGAACATCCCGGTCATGAACTGGCCGCCTTTCGGGTCGCCGGCGAAGTAGCGCGAGAGGTCGCCGGTGACGATGGCGCCTGTGGTCGGGTCGGTGAAGTTACCGAAGACGAACCACGCCATGTTGTTGAGGATATGGTGCAGGCCGGTGACGATCAGCAGGCGGTTGAAGACGCCGAAGACAAAGGCGCCGAAGCTGCCACTTTCCATCATCAACGTACCGAAGTCGTTGATCCCGTGCTGGATCGGCGGCCAGATGAAACCGAACACCACGCCCAGGCCAACGGCAGCGAATCCGGTGACGATCGGCACGAAGCGCCGGCCGCCGAAGAAGGCCAGGTACTCCGGCAACTTGATGTCCTTGAAGCGGTTGTACAGCGCACCGGCCATCAAGCCGCTGACGATCCCGGCGAGCATGCCCATGTTGATGCTTGCATCCAGCACCTTGAGGGTGGAGATCATCACCAGGTAACCAATCACTCCCGCGAGGCCTGCGGTGCCGTTGTTGTCCTTGGCGAAGCCGACGGCGATGCCGATGGCGAAGATCATCGCCAGGTTGGCGAAGATGACCTGGCCGGCGTCGTGGATGATCGCGATGTTCAGCAGGTCAGTGTCGCCCAGGCGCAGGAGCAACCCTGCAATCGGCAGGATCGCGATGGGCAGCATCAGTGCGCGGCCGAGGCGTTGCAGGCCTTCGATGAAGTATTGGTACATGGCGGTTCTCCCTGCGTTCTTGTTGTTTTAGAGCTGTTGTAGTGGTTCAGCTCAGAGGCCAATGCTGGTGACAGGCGTGACGCACCGCGCCGGCGCTGCTCAGCTTGAGCAGGTCGTGGCTGATGCGCCGGCATTGCGCGGCGTCGAGGTGGCGTACGCGGTCTTTGATTTCGCCGATCTGCACCGGGCTCACCGACAGTTCGCTGACGCCCAGGCCGATCAGTACCGGGGTGGCCAGCGGATCGGAGGCCAGTGCGCCGCAGACGCCGACCCAACGGTCATGCACCGCCGCACCGGCACAGGTCTGGGCAATCAGCCGCAACAGGGCCGGGTGCATCGCATCGACGCGGGAGGCAAGGCCGGCGTGGTCGCGGTCCATGGCCAGGGTGTACTGGGATAAATCGTTGGTGCCGATGGACAGGAAGTCCGCATGTTCTGCCAGTTGCTCGGCCAGCAATGCGGCGGCCGGGACTTCGATCATCACGCCCAGTTCCGGGCGTTCACTGACGCCAAGTTCAATGCACAGGGCATCGAGACGCTGACGGATGTGCAGCAGTTCATCGACCTCAGTGACCATCGGCAGGAGGATTCGGCAACGAGACAGCGGGCGGGTGTGCAGCAGTGCGCGCAGTTGCTGGTCGAGAATTTCCGGACGCAGCTGAGCCAGGCGAATACCGCGCAGACCGAGCACCGGGTTGGCCTCGGCCGGCAATGGCAGGTAATCGAGTTGCTTATCGCCGCCGACGTCGATGGTGCGGATGATCACCGACTTGTCGCCCATGGCGTCGAGGACGGCTTGATAGGCGAGGCGTTGTTCCTGTTCATCCGGCGCGGTGTGGCGGTCGACAAAGAGGAATTCGGTGCGCAGCAGTCCCACGCCATCGGCGCCATTGGCCAGCGCATCGGCCGCTTCGGCGCTGGAGGCAACATTGGCGGCGACTTCGATGTGCACGCCATCGCGTGTCAGTGCCGGGGTGTGCGCTTGAGACTGCTGAAGCGTGCGGCGTTGCTGATGGTCGAGTTGCGCTTGATGCACCTCGGCCAGGCGTTCGGTGCTTGGCACCAGTTCAAGACGTCCACCATCGGCATCCAGCACTACCGCTTGGCCTTGCTCCTGATCCAGCAGCGCCGACCCCAGTGCAACCAGACACGGCAGGCCTTTGCCCCGCGCGAGAATCGCCACGTGAGACGTCGCGCCACCCTCGGCCATGCACAATCCGGCGACGCCTTGCTGGCTCAGTTGCAGCAAGTCCGACGGCGTCAGTTCATGGGCGGCGACGATGGCGCCGGCCGGCACCTCGTAGTGCCAGGCTTCGCCGAGCAAGGCGCGCAACACGCGTTGCTTGAGGTCGCGCAGATCGTTGGCGCGTTCGGCCAGCAACGGGCTGCCGAGTTGCTGGAGAACTTCGCATTGTGCGTCGATCGATCGGCTCCAGGCGTGGGTCGCGGCGGTGCCCTGGTCGATGGAGGCCTGTGCCGCGTCCAGCAGCGCCGGGTCTTCAAGCAGGGCAAGGTGCGCGGCGAAGATCGCTTCTTCGTCCGTGTTCCTGTGCTTTTTGGCTTGGGAGAGGGTGTGGTCGATTTCGCTGCGCACCACGCGCAGCGCGGCATCGAGCGCCTGCAGTTGTTGCGCCGGATCATGGTGCCCGGCATCCACCGGCAGGCTGATGGCGCTCAAGCGAAACAACGGCCCGGCCACCAGGCCGGGTGCTGCGCAAACCCCGTGCAGCACGCCCGCTTCAGCCGTTCGATGGTGGCGGGTCACAGGGGCTGGCGCGGCGGCGTGGTTGTCCTCGGCCAGCGCTGTGGATAAGGCGATCAGCAATGCTTGCAGCGCCGCTTCGGCATCCGGGCCCTGGCAACTGACCTGAACGTCGTCCTGCTCGCCGATGGCCAGGCCCATTAGCCCGATCAGGCTGTTACAGGTCGCCGATTTGCCGGCGAAATGCAGCTGCGATTTGCTCTTGAAGCCTTGCGCGGTCTGGCGAATCAGCGCTGCTGGTCGAGCGTGCAGGCCGCCACGGTGGGCGACGCGAACGTGGCCGATACGTTCTTCCCCTGAAAGCTCTTCTTCGGCCTGCGCCCCCGAGCCCTGCCGACGAATGATGTGCAGCAATGGCTCGCCGACCTTTACCGACTTCAGCGTAATGGGCCGCGCCTGAAAGTCCTGGCTGTTGGTCAGGATCATCAGGCTGACCAGGCTTTTGCACTGCTGCGCCACCTTGTCCAGGTCGTAGCGCAGCAGCGGCTGACCATTGCTGACGCGCGCGCCTTCCTTGACCAGCATCGAGAAGCCTTCACCCTGCAATTCGACCGTGTCCAGGCCCAGGTGCAGCAGCAATTCGGCGCCGTTGTCGGCGCGCAAGGTGACGGCGTGACCAGTGCGGGCGACGTGCACCACCACCCCCGCGCACGGTGCATGAAGCGTGTCGTTGAGCGGGTCGATGGCGATCCCGTCGCCCATGGCGCCGCTGGCGAACACCGGGTCCGGAACTTTGGCGAGCGTCAGCACCGGGCCGCTGAGCGGGGCGCTGAGGGTCAGCTCTTTATTATTGTTGTGCATGGCTCGGTACTCATCAGGTAAAGGGTCAGGCTCAGTGCGTGCGCGTTACTTTGCTCAAATGGCGCGGCTGGTCCGGGTCCAGGCCACGGGCCACCGCCAAACCGGCGGCCATGACGTAGAAACTCTGAATCGCCAGAATCGGATCAAGGGCCGGGTGCTCGGCGCGGGTCAGGGTGAGGTCGCGTTCGGCAATGTCATCCGGTGCGGCGAGCAGAACCCGGGCGCCGCGCTGGCGCATGTCGGCGGCGAGGCTCAGCAAACCAGCCTGCTCGGCACCGCGTGGGGCGAAGATCAGCAGCGGGTAATTTTCATCGATCAACGCCATCGGGCCGTGACGGACCTCGGCACTGCTGAACGCTTCGGCCTGAATCGCCGAGGTTTCCTTGAACTTCAGTGCTGCCTCCTGGGCGATGGCGAAACCGGCGCCACGACCGATGACCATCAAGCGTTGGCAATCGCGCAGGGCTTCGATGGCCAGGCTCCAGTCCTGTTTCGCCGCCTCGCGCAAACCTTCGGGCAAGGCATTGCCGGCTTCCAGCAATTCCATGTCGTCTTTCCAATGAGCGATCAACCGGGCACTGGCGCTGAGGGTGGCGATAAAACTCTTGGTGGCAGCGACGCTGCTTTCGGTGCCAGCCAGCAACGGCAAGCTGAATTCACAGGCGGCTTCCAGCGGTGAACTCTCGGCGTTGACCATTGAGATGCTCAGGGCGCCACGCTTGCGCAGCAAACGCAGGCTGTTCACCAGATCGGGACTTTGCCCGGACTGCGAGAAGGCGAACGCCACCTGGCCGCTGACCTTCAACGGCGCTTGCAGCATGGTCACCACCGACATCGGCAACGACGCCACCGGAAAACCCAATTGCTGCATGGTCAGGTAGGCGAAGTAACTGGCGGCATGATCGGAGCTCCCGCGAGCGACAGTCATCACCACTTGCGGTGGCTGGCGACGCAGGCGTCCGGCGATCTCGATCATCTGCGGGTCGAGTTGTTGCAGTTGGGCTTGCACGGCCTCGAACGAGGACAGCGCCTCTTCAAGCATTTTTGAAGTCAATGTCTTCTCCTTCGACCGTGACGGCGGTCAGTGTGAGTGAGCGATCCAGCCGCACGCTGTCGGCCCAGCTGCCCGGTGCAAGACGGCCACGTTCGTGAAGGCCGAGGTAGTCGGCGGGGAATTGCGAAAGACGTTGCGAGGCTTCGGCGACCGACAATCCGACTTTCACCAGATTGCGCAACGCCTGATCCATGGTCAGGGTGCTGCCGGCCAGCGTGCCATCGGGTAAACGCACACCACCCAGGCACTTGGTGACGGTGTGGCTGCCGAGCTTGTATTCACCGTCCGGCATGCCGGCGGCAGCGGTGGAGTCGGTGACGCAGTACAGGCAGGGAATGGCGCGCAGGGCGACACGGATGGCGCCGGGGTGCACGTGCAGCAAATCTGGGATCAGTTCGGCGTACTTGGCGTGAGCCAATGCCGCGCCGACGATGCCCGGCTCGCGATGATGCAACGGGCTCATGGCGTTGTAGAGGTGGGTGAAACTGCTCGCGCCGGCCGCCAGCGCGGCAACGCCTTCCTCATAACTGCCGAGGGTGTGGCCGATCTGCATGCGGATACCGCGCGCACTAAGGGCACGGATCAAGGCGTCGTGGCCGGCGATTTCCGGGGCGATGGTGATTACCCGGATCGGTGCCAGGGCCAAATATTCTTCGACTTCGGCCATCAGCGCGGTGTGGGCGAAATTGGGTTGGGCGCCAAGTTTTCCGGGATTGATGTACGGACCTTCCAGATGCACGCCGAGCACGCGGGCGCAGCCTTCGGGCCGTTGCTCACAAAACTCGCCAACGGCTTTGAGTACGCTGGAAATCTCTTCGCTTGGCGCGGTCATGGTGGTGGCCAGCATCGAGGTGGTGCCGAAACGTACGTGGGTTTTGCTGATGGTTTCGAAGGCCGTGGCGCCTTCCATGATGTCTTTGCCACCGCCACCGTGAACGTGCAGGTCGATGAAACCTGGCAGCAGGTAGGGCAAGTCGTTGTCGGCCGGATCGCACGGCACGCCTTCGATGGACACGACCTTGCCGTGTTCGTGAATCAGCCGGCCGCGAACCCAGCCGTGGGCGGTGAGGATGTTGTCTTCGGACATGATCGGTTCTCGTTGCACGATGAGCGGCAAAGCCTTTTAGTGGCGAAGCCTTTTATCTACGAAGCTCTCTATCTACGAAGCTCTGCGACAAAGTCGTAGTAGTCGTTGCGGCAATAGGTGTCGGTGACTTCAATCGGCGTGTTGTCTTCCAGGTAGCCGACCCGGGTCATCAGCAGCATGGCGGTGCCGGGGGCGATGCCGACCAGGGCGGCGAATTCGTCCGAGGCGTTGATCGCCTGGATGTGTTGCAGGGCGCGAACGATCGGTTTGCCGATGCCGTCGAGGTATTCGTAGAGGGAGTCGCCCACCGCTTGTGGTTTGGGAATGATCGAGGCGGGCAGGGTGCTCATCTCGATTGCCATGACGGTGTCGTCGGCTTTGCGCAGGCGTTTGAGCCGCGCGACCTTGTCGTTCGGTGACAGTCCGAGGCGGATCAGTTCTTCGTGGGTCGGCGGGGTGATCTCGCGCTCCAGCCATTGCGAACCGGGGACGAAGCCCTTGAGGCGCAGCATCTCGCTGAATCCGGAGAGGCGCGACAGCGGTTGTTCGAGGCGTGGCGTGATGAACGTGCCGGAGCCTTGATTGCGGCGGATCAGGCCTTGCTCAAACAGCACTTCCAGCGCCTTGCGCGCGGTGACCCGCGAAATGCCCAGCACTTCGCTGAGATTGCGCTCTGACGGCATGGCTTGTTCGGCTTTCCACTGGCCGGCATGGATCGCCATTTCCAGATTGCGCGCCAGTTGCAAGTACAGCGGCGTTGGCTGGGTGTCGTCGGGGCGTAAGGCCTGGAGGTCATTCATGTTCGGATGTCCGATGCGGTTATTAGAGTGTTGTTTCCCGCGAATGGCCGAAAATTAATACCACTTGAATACCATGTCAATGCCAGTACTTTGCTGCAGGCGCCGAAAAGCCTGGCCTGCCAGATAAACTGGAGGCGGTGAGGTTTGAAGTGGTATTAGCGGTGGGGATTTTGAATGCAAAGATCGCAGCCTGCGGTAGCGCCTGCAGGGGGAATTGGTATCTACCCCTCAGGCGCTACCGCAGGCTGCGATCGTTTGAATTTATTTTTCGGGGGGCGACGGAAGGTCGTCGTTACGGGCGAATCTCGATCATCGTGCCATCGGGCACCAGGCCCCAGACTTCGCGCATGTCCATGTTGCGCATGGCGATGCAACCGTCGGTCCAGTCCAGCGTGTGGAACAGGTCTTCGGGGGTGTCTTCGGTGTCTGGTGTGCCATGGATCATGATCATGCTCCCCGGCGCGACGCCTTCACGCCGGGCGCGGGCAGAGTCGCTGATGTTCGGGTAGGAAATGTGCATCGCCAGATTGAATTTGTCGCTGACCTTGCGCCAGTCCAGCCAATAGAAACCTTCAGGCGTGCGCTTGTCGCCTTCCATCAGCTTCGGACCCCTGGGGCGTTTGCCCAGTGAGATGCGATAGGTCTTGATCGGCTTGCCGTCATTGATCAGCTGCAACTGGTGGGCGGATTTCAAAACCAGAACTTTCTCGATGACTCTGCCGTTCAGGGTCTCCGCTACGGAAGCCTGTGACAGGGCGACAAAAGACAAGCAAAACACGGCAAGCAACCAGCGCATTGAAACGATATCCCTGAAAGGTGTCGCGACTATTTAGTTAGTTATAGGTGATTTTGGAGCCTGGAGCTTTAGGTGTTGGCAGGCTGAGCCAGCGGCGGGATCGATTCGGACCGCACAGGGTAGACCTCTGCCCGCCGGTCAGCGAAGAAGCATTCTAGGGTACGGCCCACCGTGCGGAAAGCCAGCTCGGACCACGGGATGTCGGCTTCGTCGAAAAGCTGCACTTCCAGGCTCTCGGGGCCAGCGGAAAAATCCAGGTCCACCAGTTCGGCGCGAAAAAATACATGCACCTGGCTGATGTGCGGCACATCGATCAACGTATAGATGCTCAGGTTGCGCACCCGGGCGCAGGCCTCTTCGGCCGTTTCGCGAATAGCCGCCTGCTCGATGGTCTCACCGTTCTCCATGAACCCGGCGGGCAGGGTCCAGTAACCGAGCCGAGGCTCGATGGCGCGTCGGCACAGCAACACTTTCGAGCCCCAGGTCGCCACACAGCCGGCGACGATGTTGGGGTTTTGATAGTGAATCGCCTGACAGCTGTCGCAGACGAAACGCAGGCGCGAATCGCCTTCGGGAATGCGCTGGGTGACCGGGTTGCCGCACTGACTGCAAAATTTCATGCTTGGGTTCCTGAATGCTGCGCCTATCTTGGCGTGCGTCGGTGTCTGTCGGCAAGTTGTCGTTTAGCGACATGCAGTGGTTATGGGGTTGGGCGACAGGTTCGATTGGTGCATGATGCAAGGTAGCGAACAAGTCGAGAAGTCTCATGCTGGACGAGCTACTGCATCGAGTAAGCAACCACATCCCACGCACACTGGAAACCGACAAGCGTTTCCCCGAGGCCGCGGTACTGGTGCCCATCACTCGCAGTGACGAACCGGAACTGGTTCTGACCCTGCGCGCCAGTGGGCTCTCGACCCATGGCGGTGAAGTGGCCTTTCCCGGTGGTCGCCGCGACCCCGAAGACCCCGACCTGATTTTCACCGCGCTGCGCGAAGCCGAAGAAGAAATCGGTCTGCCGCCAGGGCTGGTCGAAGTCATCGGCCCGTTAAGCCCGTTGATTTCCCTGCACGGCATCAAGGTCACGCCGTATGTCGGCGTCATTCCGGACTTTGTCGAATACTTGGCCAACGATGCCGAAATCGCAGCGGTGTTCAGTGTGCCCCTGGAGTTCTTCCGCGAAGATCCCCGGGAACACACTCATCGCATCGATTATCAGGGGCGCAGTTGGTACGTGCCGAGCTATCGTTACGGCGAGTACAAGATCTGGGGCCTGACCGCGATCATGATCGTAGAGTTGATCAACCTGCTTTATGACGCTGACATCAGCCTGCACCACCCACCCAAAAGCTTTATCAATAGTTGAAGCCATCGTTCGTATGGCGAGAAACGCGGCTGCCTGAGCCTTGAGGAAAACAAGATGAAATACCGCCTGGGCGATGCCCGCGTCGAAACCCATCCGCAGAGTTGGGTCGCGCCCAATGCTGTGCTGGTGGGCAAGGTCAAACTGGAAGAGGGCGCCAATGTCTGGTTTAACGCGGTGCTGCGTGGCGACAACGAGTTGATCCTGATCGGCAAGAACAGCAACGTCCAGGACGGCACGGTGATGCACACCGACATGGGCTACCCGCTGACCATCGGCACCGGCGTGACCATCGGCCACAACGCCATGCTTCACGGCTGCACGGTGGGCGATTACAGCCTGATCGGCATTAACGCGGTGATTCTCAACGGCGCGAAAATCGGCAAGAACTGCATCATCGGCGCCAACTCGCTGATCGGTGAGGGCAAGGAGATTCCGGACGGCTCGCTGGTCATGGGCTCGCCGGGCAAGGTGGTTAGAGAGCTGACCGAGCCGCAGAAAAAGATGCTGGAGGCCAGTGCCGCGCACTATGTGCACAACTCGCAGCGCTATGCCCGCGATCTGGTCGAGCAGGACGAATGAGTGCCAGCGAACGACCGGTCCTGTCGCCCTGCGTGAACATTTGCGCGCTGGACGAGGATGATATTTGCACCGGGTGCCAGCGCACGGTGGAGGAAATCACCCGTTGGAGCCGGATGGATAATGAAGAGCGCCGCAAGGTGCTGGGGTTGTGTCATGAGCGGGCCAAATCCAGCGGCCTGCTCTGGATGCTGGGCAAAACGCCTGACCTGTAGGAGCGCCTACGGTACTCTGTGCGCCAAATTGACTGGTATTCCACGTCCCCATGTTCTTCCTGATCGCCTACATCAGCAGCGTTGTGCTGATCAACTTCGCCTTTTCCACCGCCCCGCACCTCGACATCATCTGGTCGGCCTGGGGCGGGTTGGTGTTTGTCTTGCGCGACATGGTGCAAACCCGCTTCGGCCACGGCGCCATTGCCGCAATGCTCGCCGCACTGGTCCTGTCCTACGTCACGTCCGATCCGTCCATTGCGTTGGCCAGCGCCACGGCGTTCGCGGTGTCCGAGTGCATTGACTGGCTGGTATTCAGCGTCACCAAGCGGCCCTTGCACGATCGCCTGTGGATAAGTTCGGCTTTGAGCATTCCCCTCGATACCTTCATCTTCTTCGGAATGATCGACGCATTCACGCCCGGCGTGATCCTCACCGCCATGGGCTCGAAGTTCGCCGGCGTCACCGCCGTGTGGCTGATCATGGCCTGGCGCCTGCGCAAACAGGCCGTCGTCAGCTGAAGCCAAACCCTGCGGTTCATGTAAAATGCCGCGCTTTGGGGACGCGCGCACGTTGCTGCCTCCCTCGATGATCCGCTTCTTGAGGACCTGAGATGACCCGTATCGGAACTCCATTGTCGCCAACCGCGACCCGCGTATTGCTGTGTGGCTGTGGTGAGTTGGGCAAGGAAGTGGTGATCGAGCTGCAACGCCTGGGCGTTGAAGTGATTGCCGTGGATCGCTACGCCAATGCGCCGGCCATGCAGGTCGCGCATCGCAGCCACGTAATCAACATGCTCGACGGTGCCGCCCTGCGCGCGGTGATCGAGGCCGAGAAGCCGCACTTCATCGTGCCGGAAATCGAAGCCATTGCCACCGCGACCCTCGTGGAACTGGAAGCCGAAGGCTTCACCGTGATCCCGACCGCGCGTGCCGCACAGCTGACCATGAACCGCGAAGGCATTCGTCGCCTGGCCGCTGAAGAGCTGGACCTGCCGACCTCGCCTTATCACTTCGCCGACACTTTCGAGGATTACAGCAAGGCCGTCCAGGACCTGGGCTTCCCGTGCGTGGTCAAGCCGGTGATGAGTTCGTCGGGTAAAGGCCAGAGCCTGCTGCGCAGCGCCGATGACGTGAAAACCGCCTGGGATTACGCGCAGGAAGGCGGTCGTGCCGGTAAAGGCCGCGTGATCATCGAAGGTTTCATCGATTTCGATTACGAAATCACCCTGCTGACCGTGCGTCACATTGGCGGCACCACGTTCTGCGCGCCAGTCGGCCATCGTCAGGAGAAGGGCGACTATCAGGAGTCCTGGCAGCCACAAGCCATGAGCCCGATTGCCCTGGCTGAATCCGAGCGCGTTGCCAAAGCGGTCACCGAAGCCCTGGGCGGTCGCGGTCTGTTTGGTGTCGAGCTGTTCATCAAAGGTGATCAGGTGTGGTTCAGCGAAGTGTCGCCGCGTCCGCATGACACCGGTCTGGTGACGTTGATTTCTCAGGATCTGTCGCAGTTCGCGCTGCACGCACGGGCAATTCTCGGCCTGCCGATTCCATTGGTCCGTCAGTTCGGACCTTCGGCTTCGGCGGTGATTCTGGTGGAGGGGCAATCGACCCAGACGGCGTTTGCCAATCTGGGGGCTGCATTGAGCGAGCCGGATACCGCGTTGCGTCTGTTCGGCAAGCCTGAAGTGAACGGTCAGCGCCGGATGGGCGTGGCGTTGGCGCGGGATGAGTCGATTGAAGCCGCTCGTGCCAAGGCAACCCGTGCTGCTCAGGCTGTTGTAGTCGAGTTGTAAACCGAGGCGCGCCTATCGCCAGCAGGCTAGCTCCCACAGGGTTATTGATTGGTCACAGATTTTGTGGACACCCAATTTCCATGTGGGAGCCAGCCTGCTGGCGATGCTTCTGCTTCAGGCTATCCGATTCAAATCGTTGTGACGCGTCTCTTTCAGGCACAGCACAGCAATCAAGCTCAGCACTGCCGCCCCTGACACATACCCGCCGACGTAACTCAAACCACCCATCGCCACCAGTTTCTGTGCGAAGAACGGCGCCGCGGAGGCTCCGACGATGCCGCCCAGGTTGTAGGCCGCCGATGCGCCGGTATAGCGAACGTGGGTCGGAAACAGCTCCGGCAGCAACGCGCCCATCGGTGCAAACGTCACGCCCATCAGAAACAGCTCAATGCACAGGAACAGTGCCACGCCCCAGGTCGACCCCTGAGTCAGCAGCGGTTCCATCAAAAAACCGGACAGGATCGCCAGCACGCCGCCGATGATCAGCACCGGCTTGCGCCCGTAACGATCACTGGCCCAGGCCGATAACGGTGTTGCCGCCGCCATGAACGGGACGGCGAAGCACAGCAGGGCAAGGAAGGTTTCGCGCGTGTAACCAAGCGTCGACACGCCATAACTCAGCGAAAACACTGTAGAGATGTAGAACAGCGCGTAGCACACCACCATCGAACCGGCACCCAACAGCATCGGCGCCCAGTATTGGCTGAACAACTCGACCAATGGGATCTTCACCCGTTCCTGGCGGGCCATGGCGTTGGCGAACACCGGGGTCTCGTGGAGCTTGAGGCGTACGTACAAGCCGACCATCACCAGCACGGCGCTGAGCAGGAACGGAATCCGCCAGCCCCACGAGCGGAACTGCTCGTCATTCAAGGTCATGGCCAATGTCAGGAACAGGCCGTTGGCGGCCAGAAAACCGATGGAAGGGCCGAGCTGCGGAAACATGCCGAACCAGGCACGTTTGCCCTTGGGCGCATTCTCCGTCGCCAGCAACGCCGCGCCGCCCCATTCGCCACCGAGCCCAAGGCCTTGGCCAAAACGCAGGACGCACAACAGGATCGGCGCCCAGGCGCCAATGCTGTCGTAACCCGGCAACACGCCAATCAACGTGGTGCACACGCCCATCAACAGTAACGAGGCAACCAACGTCGATTTGCGTCCGATACGGTCACCGAAGTGTCCAAACAGCGCCGAACCCAGCGGTCGGGCAAGAAAAGCGATACCAAAGGTGAGAAACGCCGAGAGCATCTGCGCGGTGCCGGAGGTCTGCGGAAAGAACACCGGGCCGATCACCAACGCAGCAGCGGTGGCGTAGACGTAGAAGTCGTAGAACTCGATGGCAGTGCCGATAAAACTCGCCGTCGCGACTCGGGTGGCAGAGTTGGTCGGTTGCGCAGGCGTGGTGTCGCTGAAAGCGGTGCTGGTCGTCATGCGATGATCCCTGACAGTCATGCTCCAGTGGAGCGAATTATTATGGTCGAACACCCAGGGATGTGGGTTTAGAGCGGTGTGCGGGTAGCACGGGGGTAGGGCGGGGCTTGGGTAAGCGGCTCGATTATAGGAAGGCGGCTAACGATTCAACAAGGGGCTTGGGGCGCAAGCGCGCTCCCAAAGGTTCTGGGCCTTGAACAAAGGGATTGGGTCAGACCTGGGGGAGGGCCGGAACCGAACTGGTATGCCAGATGAGCACGCGCGTGACGCGATTGTCCTCAGTCTCCAGAATCTCCAGGCGATAGCGCCCGATTTTCAGGCACACCGCGCTGTCGGGAATGGTCTCCAGCGCTTCGGTGACCAAACCGTTAAGGGTTTTCGGGCCGTCGCTGGGCAGGTGCCAGCCCAGTGTCTTGTTCAGTTCGCGAATCGACGCCGCGCCTTCGATCACCAGTCGCCCGTCAGGCTGCGGATGGATGTGCGGGTTGTCCAGGCTGTGCTGGCTCTCGAATTCACCGACGATTTCTTCAAGAATGTCCTCAAGCGTCACGATCCCCAGCACTTCGCCGTACTCGTCGACCACCATGCCCAGGCGCCGTTGCTGCTTGTGGAAATTCAGGAGTTGCAGTTGCAGTGGCGTGCTTTCCGGCACGAAGTACGGTTCGTGACTGGCGGCCAGCAGCGCCTCGAAAGTCAGGCTGCCGTTGGGCAGCAAGTGCCGGATCTGTCGCGTGTTCAGCACCGCTTCGACCTGGTTGATGTCGCTGTGGAACACCGGAAGGCGCGTGCGCTTGTTATTGCGAAGTTGTTCGATGATTTCTTCAATCGGGTCGTCGAGGTTGATCCCGTCGACGTCACTGCGCGGCACCAGGATGTCGTTGACCGTGATGTTGTCGAGCGCGTGGATGCCCGAGAGCGGGTGCGGACGGCAGACCGGCTGTTCGTGATTGTCGTGCCGTTCGTTCGGCGTCTCGTCTTCGCTCTGCTGCACGACTTTGGGTTTACGGGCAAACGGCCGCGTCAGCAACTGGGCGATGGCATTGAGCAGCCAGGCTGCCGGGTAGATGATTTTCAACGGTGCGCCGAGCAACGTGTTGCCCAAGGCCAGAATGGCGTCCGGATACCGCACGGCCAGGGTGCGCGGCAGGTAGTCGGCGAACACCACAAGCCCGGCACCGGCGCCGATACAGGCAATCCAGGGGCCGTTTTGCGCCCAGGTGAAGATCGCCAGCAATGTACTGATGACCATGACCAGCGCACGGCACAGCGTATTGCACAAAATCAGGCTATTGATCGGGAAGCTCAGCTTCGCCACCGGTTTGTCGCTCGAACGCGAGGCGGTGCGTTGGGCCAGCAGGTGTTGTTGTGCCGTTTCGATGGCGGTAAACAAACCCGACCATAAAATCAGCAGGGCCAATACCGCGAGCATCGGCCCTATGGGCAAGTCGTCCATTATTGCCGCCCGTCAGATGTGCAAAATGTATTCACGGACCAGTTTGCTGCCGAAATACGCCAGCATCAGCAGGCAGAAACCGGCGAGGGTCCAGCGGATGGCCTTGTGTCCGCGCCAGCCGAGGTGGTTACGGCCCCAGAGCAGCACGCTGAAGACGATCCAGGCCAGGCAGGCCAGCAAGGTCTTGTGCACCAGATGCTGGGCGAACAGGTTCTCGACGAACAGCCAGCCGGAGATCAGCGACAGCGAAAGCAGGGTCCAGCCGGCCCAGAGAAAACCGAACAGCAGGCTTTCCATGGTTTGCAGCGGCGGGAAGTTCTTGATCAGGCCGGACGGATGCTTGTGTTTGAGCTGGTGATCTTGCACCAGCAACAGCAACGCCTGGAACACGGCGATGGTGAACATGCCGTAAGCAAGGATCGACAAGAGGATATGGGCGAGAATGCCGGGCTCTTCGTCGATGACCTGCACCGTGCCGGCAGGGGCGAATTGTGCCAGCAGTACCGTGGCGACACCGAGCGGGAACAGCAATACAAGCAGGTTTTCCACCGGGATTCGCGAGCAGGCCAGCAGGGTCAGGGCGATGACCGCTGCGGCAATCAGACTGGCGGCACTGAAAAAGTCCAGGCCCAGGCCAATTGGCGTCAACAGGTGGGTGAGCAGGCTGGCGCTATGAGCCAGCACGGCCAGAACGCCGAGCGTGACCAGCAGACGCTTGTTCGCCTTGGCGCCAGTGGCCAGGCGAGTGCCCTGATAGAGGGTCGCAGCGGCATACAAGCAGGCGGCGGCGAGGGTAGTGAGCAAACTGGGTGACAAGGGGAGCATAAATCCTGTTAGGCAAGCCCGAAAGGCGCTGAGTTTGGCATAGAACCCCCGCAGCACGAAAGTGCGAGGTGTCCGCCAGACGCAGTCTTCGCTATAATCCGCGACCTGCCCACGCCGCAGGCTCGCCGAGCACATGTTTATTCCGGTCTGGGCCGCCATTATCCCGGTCTACACAGGGCCTGAAAGGATCGCGCAATGTTTGAAAACTTAACCGACCGTCTCTCGCAGACGCTGCGCCATGTCACCGGCAAAGCCAAGCTGACCGAGGACAACATCAAAGACACCCTGCGTGAAGTGCGCATGGCGTTGCTCGAGGCCGATGTCGCCTTGCCGGTGGTCAAAGACTTCGTCAATTCGGTCAAGGAACGTGCCGTCGGCACCGAGGTGTCGCGCAGCCTGACGCCGGGCCAGGCCTTCGTGAAGATCGTCCAGGCTGAACTCGAAAGCCTGATGGGCGCGGCCAACGAAGATTTGAACCTGAGCGCCGTTCCGCCTGCCGTCGTGCTGATGGCCGGTCTGCAGGGCGCGGGTAAAACCACCACCGCCGGTAAACTCGCGCGCTTCCTTAAAGAGCGCAAGAAGAAGTCGGTCATGGTCGTGTCGGCGGACGTTTATCGTCCGGCGGCGATCAAACAGCTGGAAATGCTCGCGGGTGAAGTCGGCGTTACCTTCTTTCCGTCCGACCTGAGCCAGAAGCCGGTCGACATCGCGCAAGCGGCTATAAAAGAAGCAAAGCTTAAGTTTATTGATGTGGTCATCGTCGATACCGCCGGTCGTCTGCACATCGACGAAGAGATGATGGGCGAAATCAAGGCGCTGCACGCCGCGATCAACCCGGTCGAAACGCTGTTCGTGGTGGATGCCATGACTGGCCAGGACGCCGCCAACACGGCCAAGGCCTTTGGCGATGCGCTGCCGCTGACCGGTGTGATCCTGACCAAGGTCGACGGCGACGCCCGTGGGGGTGCCGCATTGTCGGTCCGTGCCATTACCGGCAAGCCGATCAAGTTCATCGGTATGGGCGAGAAGAGCGAAGCGCTCGAGCCGTTCCACCCTGAGCGTATTGCTTCGCGCATCCTCGGCATGGGCGATGTGCTCAGCCTGATCGAGCAGGCCGAAGCGACGCTCGACAAGGACAAGGCCGACAAACTGGCCAAGAAGCTGAAGAAGGGCAAGGGCTTCGACCTCGAAGACTTCCGCGATCAGCTGCAGCAGATGAAGAACATGGGCGGCCTTGGCGGCCTCATGGACAAGCTGCCGAACATCGGCGGTGTGAACCTGGCGCAAATGGGTAACGCCCAGGGCGCGGCAGAGAAACAATTCAAACAGATGGAAGCCATCATCAACTCCATGACCCCGGCCGAGCGCCGCGACCCTGAGCTGATCAGCGGTTCGCGCAAACGCCGGATCGCCATGGGTTCCGGCACCCAGGTGCAGGACATCGGTCGCTTGATCAAGCAGCACAAGCAGATGCAGAAGATGATGAAGAAATTCTCCGCCAAAGGCGGAATGGCCAAAATGATGCGCGGCATGGGCGGTATGTTGCCCGGCGGCGGCATGCCGAAAATGTAAAGAATCCGCGCCGGCAGTCATGTCGGCGCAGACCCGCAGCGATGCGGGATCAACAGCAAACCCGCACTTGGCGGGAGCTGACTGGCCGTTGTCAACGACGGCTCTATAGCAAATCTTGATGGCGGCCGAAAGACCGTCGGAAAAAGTCATTTGCAAAAGTCCGGATATTCCTTAGAATATGCGGCCTTTCGGGCACCTATGCCCGCTGTGCCTTTAGATTTGCAGCACCGACTACAGGAACGATGTTCACATGCTAACAATCCGTCTTGCCCTTGGCGGCTCCAAAAAGCGCCCGTTTTACCACTTGACCGTAACCGACAGCCGCAACCCGCGCGACGGTTCGCACAAGGAACAGGTTGGTTTCTTCAACCCTGTTGCTCGTGGTCAAGAAGTCCGTCTGTCCGTGAACCAAGAGCGCGTAGCCTACTGGCTGAGCGTTGGTGCACAACCTTCTGAGCGTGTTGCTCAGTTGTTGAAGGACGCTTCTAAGGCTGCGGCCTGAGCAATATGAACGCGACGCCAGCTGTTGCTGATGATTTGATCGTTATCGGCAAGATTTATTCTGTTCATGGCGTTCGCGGCGAAGTGAAGGTTTATTCCTTTACTGATCCGACTGAAAACCTGTTGCAGTACAAAACCTGGACGCTCAAGCGCGAAGGCAATGTGAAACAGGTCGAGCTGGTCAGCGGACGTGGGAACGACAAGTTCCTGGTCGCAAAGCTCAAGGGTCTTGATGATCGTGAAGAAGCGCGTCTTCTGGCCGGTTATGAGATCTGCGTGCCGCGCAACCTGTTCCCTGAATTGACCGACGGCGAGTACTACTGGTACCAGCTGGAAGGTCTGAAGGTTATTGATCAACTCGGGCAACTGCTCGGGAAAATCGACCACCTTCTGGAAACCGGCGCCAATGATGTAATGGTGGTCAAGCCTTGCGCTGGCAGCCTGGATGATCGCGAACGCCTGTTGCCCTATACGGAGCAATGCGTGTTGGCCGTCGACCTTGCCGCAGGCGAGATGAAGGTGGATTGGGACGCGGACTTCTAAGCGTGGCTAACTTGCGCGTAGAAGTGATCAGTTTGTTTCCCGAGATGTTCTCCGCCATCAGCGAGTACGGCATCACCAGTCGTGCGGTGAAACAGGGGCTCTTGCAGCTCACCTGTTGGAATCCGCGAGACTACACGACGGATCGACATCACACTGTGGACGATCGCCCATTTGGCGGTGGTCCGGGCATGGTGATGAAGATCAAGCCCCTGGAAGACGCTCTGGCTCAGGCCAAGGCAGCAGCCGGGGAGGCGGCGAAGGTGATTTACCTGTCCCCCCAAGGCCGTCAACTGAATCAGTCGGCGGTACGCGAGTTGGCGAATCTGGATGCATTGATCCTGATTGCCGGTCGTTATGAAGGCATTGACGAGCGTTTTATTGAAGCTCATGTCGATGAAGAGTGGTCGATTGGCGACTATGTATTGTCTGGCGGCGAGCTGCCGGCGATGGTCCTGATCGATGCGGTTACACGACTGCTGCCTGGAGCTTTAGGGCATGCGGACTCCGCCGAGGAAGATTCCTTTACGGATGGTTTGCTGGATTGCCCGCACTACACCCGACCGGAGGTGTATGCGGATCAGCGTGTTCCCGACGTATTGCTAAGTGGCAATCACGCGCATATCCGGCGTTGGCGTTTACAGCAGTCCCTTGGTAGGACCTTTGAACGACGCGCCGATCTTCTGGAAAGCCGCTCGCTTTCTGGAGAAGAGAAGAAGCTGCTCGAGGAATACATCCGCGAGCGGGACGATAGTTAACAACGTATCGATGGTAAGTCCGTTGATTTACCTTAGGAGCACAGCATGACTAACAAAATCATCCTTGCACTCGAAGCAGAGCAGATGACCAAAGAGATCCCTACCTTTGCCCCGGGCGACACTATTGTCGTTCAGGTGAAAGTGAAGGAAGGCGACCGTTCGCGTCTGCAAGCGTTCGAAGGTGTTGTTATCGCCAAGCGTAACCGCGGCGTAAACAGTGCTTTCACCGTTCGTAAAATCTCCAACGGTGTTGGCGTAGAGCGTACTTTCCAGACCTACAGCCCGCAAATCGACAGCATGGCCGTTAAACGTCGCGGTGACGTACGTAAAGCCAAGCTGTACTACCTGCGTGACCTGTCCGGTAAAGCAGCTCGCATCAAGGAAAAACTGGCTTAAGTCCAGCTTCCGATGCAGAAAAAAGCAGCCTACGGGCTGCTTTTTTGTTGTCCGTAATTTTTCAGGCGCCAGCAGTTTCCGGCTGAATCAACGCCAGCAGTGTCCATCCGGCCGCAGGCTTGAGTGCGCTGTCGGAGGTCGCCACGTGCACCCACCCGCTGTCATCTCTCGCGAACAACAAGGTCGCGCGCTCACCGTGCAGCGCTCGGTAATCCTCCCAGTCAAACCCCTCTGTCAGATTCGTGCTGTACACCTCGGCTCCCTGATGCAGTAGGTTGGCCAGCTTGTTGTAGGTCAATTCTTCGCTGCCAAGTAAACGCCCCCTATGCTCGTGGCTAGCCCGGTGTTTATCGGTGCGACGACTCTCCTGGCCACTGGCCAGGCTGAACAAGCGCTGATGGCCGAAGTCATGGCGAAAGCGCATTGCCGCCAAGGTGTTCAATTCGCCGGACGGTGACAGCGTCAGCAAATGTCCGAGGCCGACCAGGTCCAGATGCGCGTCCGCGTGCTGCGACGCCGGGTTGCCAAAGTAAGTGGGCAAGCCTTCCATGCGCGCTGCACGAATATTCTCCCAGCTCGAATCCGTGAGCAGCACCCGACTGCCCAATTGTTGCAGGGCTTTGCCTAGCGAACGCGCGGGGGCGTTGGCGCCGACGATCAGAAAGCCGCTGGGCGCGGGCTCGGCAACTTTCAGCAAACGTGCCAACGGGCGAGCTGTGGCGCTTTGCAGCACCACGGTTCCGATGATCACTGCGAACGTCAGCGGCACCAGCAGCAAGGCGCCCTCGTGTCCGGCCTCATTAAGGCGAATGGCAAAAATCGCCGACACCGCCGCCGCCACGATCCCGCGAGGTGCAATCCAGGCTAACAGTGCCCGTTCGCGCCAGCTCAAGCTTGAACCCGCCGTGGAAATCACCACGTTCAAAGGGCGGGCAATGAATTGAATGACCAGCAGCAAAATCAGCACCAGGGGCCCGAGCCCGATCAAGGCGCTCAGATCGAGTCGCGCCGCCAACAAAATGAACAACCCGGAGATCAGCAGCACGCTCAGGTTTTCCTTGAAGTGCAGGATGTCCCGCACATCCACGCCTTTCATGTTGGCCAGCCACATGCCCATCAATGTCACCGCCAGCAGGCCGGATTCGTGCATCACCTCATTGGCAGCGATGAAGATGCCCAGCACTGCGGCTAGCGCCGCGAGGTTGTGCAGGTATTGCGGCAACCATTGCCGCCGGATGATCGTGCCGAGTACCCAGCCACCGGCAACTCCGAAGACACTGCCGCACAGGATCACGCCGCCGAAGGTCAGCAGGCTCTGGCTCAACCCGTCCCCGGAAGCGCGCGCGATGATGAAGCTGTAAACCACCACGGCAAGGAGCGCGCCGATGGGGTCGATCACAATGCCTTCCCAACGCAGGATGTTGGCAATCGAGGCTTTCGGGCGCACGACCCGCAGCATTGGCACGATGACCGTAGGCCCGGTCACCAGCGTCAGGCTGCCAAACAGAGTTGCCAATAGCCAGTCGAACCCCAGCAACCAGTGGGTGGCGACTGCGATGACCACCCAGGTCGATATGGCGCCGATCGTGACCAGGCGATGGACCACGCTGCCAATCTCGCGCCACTCCTTTAAATGCAGGGTCAGGCTGCCTTCGAACAAGATCAGCGCCACCGCCAGCGACACCAGTGGCATCAGCAGGGGGCCGAACATTTCTTGCGGATCAAGCCAGCCCAGAATCGGCCCAACCAGAATGCCTGTCAGTAATAGAAACAGGATTGCCGGCAGTTTCAGGCGCCACGCCAGCCACTGACAACCCAGGGCGGCTGCACCGATACCGCCAAAAGCCAATAAAATCTGCTGCTCGTTCATTGAAGCTCCTGTTCCTTGAAGTGGCGGGCTATGAAAGACTAGCGGCCATTTCGACAGTTCATCCTTTTTTCCCAGCGCAGCCTTGAAGGCTGTGTGTCTTGAGTGCCCATGCCTGCAATCGATCATCCACTGATAGACCAATTCCTCGACGCCCTCTGGCTGGAAAAAGGTCTTTCCGACAATACCCGCGATGCCTATCGCAGCGACCTGGCCTTGTTCAATGGGTGGTTGCAGGAAAAGGGCCTGGAGCTGATTAACGCCGGTCGCGAACTGATCCTCGATCACCTGGCCTGGCGCCTGGAGCAAAACTACAAACCCCGATCCACTGCGCGTTTTCTCTCCGGCGTGCGTGGCTTCTATCGCTATCTGCTGCGGGAAAAGCTGATCGCCGTCGACCCGACGTTGCGCATTGACATGCCGCAACTCGGCAGGCCGTTGCCCAAATCGTTGTCCGAAGCGGATGTGGAAGCGCTGCTGAAGGCGCCGGACTTGAGCGAAGCCATCGGCCAGCGTGATCGCGCCATGCTTGAAGTGCTTTACGCCTGTGGCTTGCGCGTTACGGAGCTGATCAGCCTGACGCTGGAACAAGTCAACCTGCGCCAGGGCGTATTGCGAGTGATGGGCAAGGGCAGCAAGGAACGACTGGTGCCGATGGGCGAGGAGGCGATTGTCTGGGTCGAGCGTTACATGCGCGATGCGCGTGGTGAGTTGCTCGGTGGGCGGCCCAGTGATGTGCTGTTCCCCAGCTTGCGAGGCGAGCAGATGACCCGCCAGACCTTCTGGCATCGCATCAAGCACCAGGCCAAGGTTGCCGGGATCGGCAAGTCGCTGTCGCCGCATACTCTGCGTCACGCTTTCGCCACGCACCTGCTCAACCACGGCGCCGACCTGCGCGTGGTGCAAATGCTGCTGGGCCACAGCGATTTGTCGACCACTCAGATCTACACTCACGTTGCCCGCGCACGTCTGCAAGACCTGCACGCCAAGCACCACCCGCGCGGCTGAACGTCATCCCTGTGGGAGCGGGCTTGCCCGCGAAGGCGATGTAACAGTCAACATCTTCTTCGAATGTTACGGCCTCTTCGCGGGCAAGCCCGCTCCCACAAGGGTCTATGTCCCCCTCAATGTCTTGCGTCAGGCGCATTCGGCCACGCGGACCTTATGTGGTAGGCTTTGCCGGTTTGCACGATGGGCGATTATGACCCGGTGTTTCGGCACGGGCGTTCTGATCATCCCATTTGTCCGCCTTCAGGAGTTCTCATGCGTCTGACCCATATTTTCGCCGCCGCCGCCATTGCGTTGGTCAGTACCTTTGCCGTCGCCGATGACGCGGCCGACAAAGCCATCCGTAAGAGCCTGGAAAACCTCCAGCTCGATGTGCCTGTCGAAACCATCACTGCCAGCCCGCTGCCAGGCCTGTATGAAGTCAAACTCAAAGGCAGCCGCGTGCTTTATGCCAGCGCCGACGGCCAGTATGTGGTTCAGGGCTATATGTTCCAGCTCAAGGACGGCAAACCGGTCAACCTGACCGAGAAGACCGAACGCCTGGGCGTCTCCAAACTGATCAATGAAATTCCGGTCGCCGAAACCGTGGTCTACCCGGCCATCGGTGAAACCAAATCGCACATCACCGTATTCACCGACACCACATGCCCGTATTGCCACAAACTGCACGCCGAAGTGCCTGAGCTGAACAAGCGCGGCATCGAAGTGCGTTATGTCGCGTTCCCGCGCCAGGGCTTGGGCTCGCCGGGTGACGAACAGCTGCAAGCGGTCTGGTGCTCGAAAGACAAGAAAGCCGCCATGGACAAAATGGTCGATGGCAAGGAAATCAAGGCCGCCAAATGCGATAACCCGGTTTCCAAGCAGTTTGCCCTCGGTCAGTCGATTGGCGTGAACGGCACACCGGCTATCGTTTTGGCTGACGGTCAGGTCATTCCGGGCTACCAGCCTGCGCCACAAGTCGCCAAACTGGCGTTGGGCGCGAAGTAAATTCGCATCGTCACGGCCAGCCTTTGACGATCATGGCCCGGCAGCAACATTTACCGGGTCATTAATAGAGAGCCGCGAACGTGCGGCTGTTTTCACGGCCGGCCTTGAGTCGGCCGTTTTATGGGGAGTTCACAGTGAAACCGGTCAAAGTAGGCATCTGTGGGTTAGGGACCGTCGGTGGCGGTACCTTCAACGTACTTCAGCGTAACGCCGAGGAAATTGCTCGTCGTGCCGGGCGTGGAATCGAAGTGGCACAAATTGCCATGCGCACGCCAAAGCCTCAGTTCCAAACGACCGGTATTGCGATTACCAACGATGTCTTCGAAGTGGCCACGAACCCTGAGATCGACATCGTCATAGAGCTGATGGGCGGCTACACCGTTGCCCGCGAGCTGGTACTCAAGGCCATCGAGAATGGCAAGCATGTGGTCACCGCGAACAAGGCACTGATCGCCGTTCACGGTAATGAGATTTTCGCCAAGGCTCGCGAGAAAGGCGTGATCGTGGCGTTCGAAGCGGCTGTTGCCGGCGGCATTCCGGTGATCAAGGCGATCCGTGAAGGCCTGTCCGCTAACCGTATCAACTGGGTCGCCGGGATCATCAACGGCACCGGCAACTTCATCCTCACCGAGATGCGCGAGAAGGGTCGCACCTTCGAAGACGTACTCGCCGAGGCGCAGGCCCTGGGTTACGCCGAAGCCGATCCGACTTTCGACGTTGAAGGCATCGATGCGGCCCACAAGCTGACGATCCTGGCGTCCATCGCCTTTGGCATCCCGCTGCAGTTCGACAAGGCTTACACCGAAGGCATCACCAAGCTGACCACGGCTGATGTGAACTACGCCGAAGCGCTGGGCTATCGCATCAAGCACCTCGGTGTCGCTCGTAGCACGGCAGCGGGCATCGAACTGCGCGTACACCCGACGTTGATCCCGGCTGATCGCCTGATCGCCAACGTCAACGGCGTGATGAACGCGGTGATGGTCAACGGTGACGCCGCTGGTTCGACACTGTTCTACGGCGCTGGCGCGGGCATGGAGCCAACGGCTTCGTCGGTGATCGCCGACCTGGTGGACGTGGTTCGCGCCATGACCTCCGACCCGGAAAACCGCGTGCCGCACCTGGCCTTCCAGCCGGATTCGCTGTCGGCGCACCCGATTCTGCCGATCGAAGCCTGCGAAAGCTCGTACTACCTGCGCATCCAGGCCAAGGACCATCCGGGCGTATTGGCTCAAGTGGCGAGCATCTTGTCGGAGCGCGGCATCAACATCGAATCGATCATGCAGAAAGAAGTGGAAGAGCATGACGGACTGGTGCCGATGATCCTGCTGACGCACCGTGTGCTGGAACAGCACATGAACGATGCGATCGCCGCTCTGGAAGCCCTGACGGGTGTGGTCGGTCCGGTTGTACGGATCCGCGTCGAGCACCTGAACTAAGCCGTTATCGTTCACCGGGCCTGCGTGCGGGCCCGGGTTTGCGAACACTGTCTATTGGAGCCAGTCATGCGTTATATCAGTACCCGCGGCCAGGCACCGGCCCTGAATTTCGAAGACGTCCTGCTGGCCGGTCTGGCCACCGACGGCGGCCTGTACGTGCCGGAAAACCTGCCACGCTTCACCCAGGAAGAAATCGCTTCCTGGGCCGGCCTGCCGTATCACGAGCTGGCCTTCCGGGTGATGCGCCCGTTCGTCACTGGCAGCATTCCTGACGCCGATTTCAAAAAGATTCTGGAAGAAACCTACGGCGTGTTCTCCCACAACGCCATCGCTCCGCTGCGTCAGCTGAACGGCAATGAATGGGTGCTGGAGCTGTTCCATGGCCCGACCCTGGCGTTCAAGGACTTTGCCCTGCAACTGCTCGGTCGTTTGCTCGACTACGTGCTGGCTAAACGCGGCGAGCGCGTAGTGATCGTTGGCGCTACCTCCGGCGATACCGGTTCGGCCGCCATCGAAGGCTGCAAGCACTGCGAAAACGTCGACATCTTCATTCTGCACCCGCACAACCGCGTGTCCGAAGTGCAGCGTCGCCAGATGACCACCATCTTCGGCGAGAACATCCACAACATCGCCATCGAAGGCAACTTCGATGACTGCCAGGAAATGGTCAAGAACAGCTTCGCCGACCAGAGCTTCCTCAAAGGCACGCGTCTGGTAGCGGTGAACTCGATCAACTGGGCGCGGATCATGGCCCAGATCGTTTACTACTTCCACGCAGCCCTGCAGTTGGGCGGCCCGGCGCGCTCGGTGTCGTTCTCGGTGCCGACCGGCAACTTCGGCGACATCTTCGCCGGCTACCTGGCGCGCAACATGGGCCTGCCGATCAACCAGTTGATCGTCGCCACCAACCGCAACGACATCCTGCACCGCTTCATGAGCGGCAACCAGTACGTCAAGGAAACCCTGCACGCCACGCTGTCGCCGTCGATGGACATCATGGTGTCGTCAAACTTCGAACGCCTGCTGTTCGACCTCCATGGTCGCAACGGCGCAGCCATTGCCGGCCTGATGGACACCTTCAAGCAGGGTGGCGGTTTCAGCGTCGAACAGGAACGCTGGACTGAAGCGCGCAAATTGTTCGACTCGCTGGCCGTGGACGACGCGCAAACCTGCGAAACCATCGCCGAAGTCTACGAGCAAACCGGTGAGCTGCTGGATCCGCACACCGCCATCGGCGTGAAAGCAGCGCGCGAGTGCCGCCGCAGCCTGGATATTCCGATGGTGATCCTGGGCACCGCCCATCCGGTCAAATTCCCGGATGCAGTGGAGAAAGCCGGTGTAGGAAAAGCGCTTGAGCTACCTGCACATCTTTCTGATTTGTTTGAGCGAGATGAGCGTTGCACCGTGTTGCCGAACGATCTGAAAGCCGTGCAGGCCTTTGTCAGCCAGCATGGCAACCGCGGAAAGCCTCTGTAACCGGTAAACGCTGTCACATTTTGAAGCCCGTCTCCTGACGGGCTTTCTCATTTCTGCATGCCACACTTGTCAGGTTTTCGCCCCAGGAAGGACGGGCGATTTGATCGCGAAGGAAGTGGCAATGCTGTTTTTCAGAGGGTTAAAACCAGCCACGTGCTGGATGTTTTTCATCGCTGTCCTGGGCTTTGCTCAAGGGGCGGCGGCAGCGCAACTGACGACTGCCGAGCCTAAGGGCGCGAGAGTCGGTACAACCATCGAGCTGGATGCCGATGAGTTGGCATGGCTCGCCGAGCACCCGCAAGTCGTCGTCGCATCGGTGCAGTATCCGCTGTATCTGTTCAAGGATGAGCACGGTCGATGGAGTGGTCTGAACAACGATTTGCTCAATCACATCACGGCCATGACAGGCTTGCAGTTTGTTCACGAAGAATCGTTTTCTACCGATCAGATGCTCGGGCGTCTGGAGAGTGGCGAAGCGGACATGAGTACAACGCTGGCAATGAATGATGATCGCAAGGCGTTTCTGGATTTCAGTCATGCCTTCGGTGGCGCCGGGTGGGTGTTTGTCGGGCGGGCTGATGCGCCTGTTGTGCGCTCCCTGGATCAGTTGGCGGAAAAAGTGCTGGTGTTACCCACTCGCCACGCACTCGAAGGCACTATTCGCCGCGACTACCCGGCGATCGAATTGCGCTCGGTCAAAACCTACGCCGAAGCCAGGGCGCTGGTTGAAAGCGGTGACGCGTATGCCACCATCGAAAATGAAATCGGTGCGCAGCTCTATCCCTTGGGGCAACTGAAGGTTGGGCGGGTGGTGGAGGGTAAGTGGGAGGCTGATCACCTTGCGGTACGCCATGGTCAGCCGCTGTTGTTGAGCATTCTCAACAAGGCGCTTGAGGCGTTTCCTGCGGCTGAGTTGCGTGCCATTCGCCTGAAATGGCTTAAAGGGGTAGCCCCCGTCGAGCCTGTCTCTCGTTGGCCGCAGATGTCTCAATGGTTCTGTTGGGGCATGTTCGTCATCAGCCTGTTCGGCCTGCTTTCCTTGCTCTGGAATCGCCGACTCGCGGCGCTGATCAAGCAACGTGCTGACGCGGAAAAAAGCCTCGGTGATCAACTGTCTTTCCAGCATGCCTTGATGGACGCCATGCCCGATCCGATGTTCGTGCGTGATCTGGAAGGGCGTTTGATCATGTGCAACAAAAGCTACGAGGAGGGGCTCGGTACCCGTTTCGATCAGATTCAGGGAAGACAGCTGATTGAACTCGATGTGTTGCCCAAGGCAACCGCAGCACTGTTGCACGCCGAGTTCATGGCTCAGCTTGAAAATCGAAAACCGCGCTTCAGTGAACGTCAATTGATGTTCAACAACGGGGTCCGGGATATTTACCAATGGACGGTGCCGTTCTATGGCGTCGACGGCCAATTGCGTGGGTTGCTGGGGGGATGGACCGATATTGGTCGGCGCACAACATCAATGTGACTCGCTGTTTTTGCTCTGTCATCTTTGGCGTGCATGCTCTTTCGACCAGAGACGCCGATGCGCCTGCAGCTGGAATTCAGAACTTTCTTCTCGGGCCAGTGGTCATTTATGTAGACAGGCCCCAGGCACTTTGTATTCGGACTATTGAGTGGTGATCGAGATGGAAAGTATCAGTCTATTGCTTGGTGAGGCGCTGAGCCCGTATCAGGTCACGCTGACTCCCTCGGGTGCGCATGGCGAATGCCTGGTGACCTTGAAGAATACGACCGGCGCGATTGTCGTCGAGCGGGTATTCAACCAGGCCCAGTTAACCGATAAACGCCTGCTGACCGATGTGGTCGACGGCTTGCACCGCGATTTGCTGATTGCCGAAGGGCGGCTGGAGCCCTGTGTGATTGCGGCGTTGCGCAATGCGGCTCAGGACAAGATCCTGGCCAGTCGCAATTGAATTGCTTTTTTGTGGGAACCTTCCTGCGCCCACGTCAGTCAGAGCATGTAACAGCAGGATCAAGCATTGTGCTCCGGTGCTTGTAGCTTGCTGCCACTGGTCTTTATGTAGGCCACGTTTAACCCCGAGTCGTCTCCCCACTTCTCGGGGTTTCTTTTGCCTGCGATTTGTCACTGCCCGGCTTGATGCTCGAAAAACGCCTTGGTTTCTTCCAGGTAATCCTTTCGCCTTTGCGGATCGAGCCAGTCGGCATACAACCGGTCCAGTCCCTCGTGAGGCAAGGTGCGCAACAGCTGATTTATTTCGCTGATAGCTTGTCGGCCTTGGGGGGTACTGGAGCAGCCGATGTGCCCGGACAGGTACTTGCCCGTGCCTTTGATCGGATAAAACGCCAGCTCGTCATCGGCGATGTTTGCTTGATGGGCCTGGTAGCGGATTTCTGGCCAGTAACCCAGCACCACCTGCAATCGGCCCAGACGCTGCATCTGCAACAGACTGCTCAGGGCGTCGTTGCCGTAGTGAGGCGTCAGGGCGCCGTCCGGTGCCTGTTTGAGCAGTGTGTCGAGAACCTCACCGTAACTGCGCTCGGCCACCACGCCGACTTTCTTTTGCCCATTGACCAGCAGCGCCGCCAGATCGACTTCACCATCGATCAAAAACGGCTCAAGCACCGAACGATCTTGCATGCGCACGACTAGCCCGTTGCTCACGGCACGGAAGGCCGGAATCGAGAATGTAATCCACTGTTCCCGCTCCTTGGTCCAGACCAGCGCGGGATCGCAGGTAAACGATTCTTCGTGGAGCATTTGCATGGCCCGGGCGCGATTGACCCGCATCAGCGTGTGATCGTATTGCGGCATGCCGGCGATCAACAGCGGCAGCATATGATCGATGATCCCCTGACCTTTTTTCGGCCCTTCAAGAATCATCGTTGGTGGCAAATCGCGCAGCAACCAGATCAGCGTCTCTTTAGGCTGTGCCCAAACCGGGGATGCCAACCCGGCCGATAGCCCGACAGCCGCCACTGCGCACCAGTGGCGGGTGTTGTGACTGGCTGATGAAAGCAGGCGCTTCAGCTTAGATGGCCCCGTCTTCACGCAGCTTTGCGATCTGTTCCTTGTCATAACCAAGATCGTTCAGTACCTGCGCATTGTGTTCGCCCAACTGCGGCCCGACCCATTCCGATGTGCCGGGTGTCTCTGAGAGTTTCGGCACGATCCCCGGCATCTTGAAGTCTTTGCCATCCGGCAGCTTGGCCTGGAGGAACATTTCCCGGGCCAGGTATTGCGGGTCGCTGAACATGTCTTCGGCGCTGAAGATCCGGCTGGCTGGTACTTCAGCCTGATTCAGTTGGGCAAGCACTGTGTCCAGCGGCAGCGAATTGACCCAGCGATCGATCACGCCATAAATTTCGTCTCGACGACTGTCGCGCCCGTCATTGCTGGCCAGCACCGGGTCATTGGCCAGGTCTTCGCGACCGATGATCAGCATGAAGCGCTTGAAGATTGCATCGCCATTGGCGCCGATCTGCACATGTTTGCCGTCGGCGCTGGTGTGGATCGAGGAGGGCGTGATGCCCGGCATGATGTTGCCGGTGCGCTCACGGATAAAGCCGAAGACGTCAAACTCAGGGACCATGCTTTCCATCATGGCGAAGATCGCTTCATACAACGCAACGTCGACCACTTGGCCCTGGCCACCGTTAACCTCGCGATGACGCAGGGCCATCAGCGCGCCGATGACGCCCCACAGCGCGGCAATCGAGTCGCCGATGGAAATCCCGGTGCGCACCGGTGGCCGGTCTTCGAAACCGGTGATGTAGCGCAGGCCGCCCATGGATTCACCGACGGCACCAAAACCCGGCTGGTCTTTCATCGGCCCGGTCTGGCCGAAGCCCGACAGCCGCACCATCACCAGTTTCGGGTTCAGGGCGTGCAAGACTTCCCAGCCCAGGCCGAGCTTTTCCAACACGCCAGGGCGAAAATTCTCGATGAGGATGTCTGCTTCACTCAGCAGCTTTTTCAGAATCGCCAGGCCGTCCGGGTGTTTCAGGTTCAGTGTCAGCGACTTCTTGTTGCGCGCCTGGACAAACCACCACAACGAGGTGCCTTCATACAGCTTGCGCCATTTGCGCAACGGATCACCGCCGTCGGGAGACTCGATCTTGATCACCTCGGCGCCAAACTCACCGCAGATGCGCGAGGCAAAAGGCCCGGCGATCAAGGTGCCCAATTCGATGACTTTAAGACCTGAAAGCGGTTTGGCGGTGAACGGCATGCTGGATCCTGTAGGACAAACGGTAAGGGGATATAGCCTTTTAACATAGCCCAACGTCAGACAACCAAGGTTGATCGCCTTCAATTCGTTGATTGCCTACCGCATCGGTTAGACTTGCCGCCTTTCCTCGTATCAAGAAGCCCGTTCATGGCCCAGCCGTCCACGACCTACAAGTTTGAACTGAACCTCACCGACCTCGACCGCAGCGTCTACGAGTCTGTGAAGCAGACCATTGCCCGTCACCCTTCGGAAACCGAAGAGCGCATGACCGTGCGGCTGCTGGCCTACGCCTTCTGGTACAACGAGCAACTGTCGTTCGGTCGCGGTCTGTCGGACGTGGATGAGCCAGCCCTGTGGGAAAAAAGCCTGGATGACCGTGTCCTGCACTGGATCGAAGTCGGTCAGCCAGACGCCGATCGCCTGACCTGGTGCTCGCGCCGCACTGAGCGTACCAGCCTGCTGGCCTACGGCAGCTTGCGCGTCTGGGAAACCAAAGTGATCCCGGCGATCAAAAACCTGAAAAACGTGCACATCGCCGCTGTGCCGCAAGACGTACTGGAAACCCTGGCCAAAGACATGCCGCGCGTTATCAAGTGGGACGTGATGATCAGCGAAGGGACTATTTTCGTCACCGACGACCGTGGTCAGCACGAAGTCCAATTGCAGTGGCTGAGCGGCGAACGCGGCTGATTATTCGTCGCTGTTCCGCTTTGTCCGGTTTTATCCTACGTATTCAAGAGAAGCACCTGTCACCCCATGCGCATCGAACCTCGCCTGTTGCCCGACACCCTGCCATTCCTCGGTGATCTGCCGCCGCTGCTGACCCGCTTGTACGCGGCGCGTGGCGTGCAGTCGGAGGCTGAACTGGACAAGAGCCTGGCGCGGCTGATCCCGTTCCAGCAGCTCAAAGGCATCGATGCAGCGGTCGATTTGCTGGTCGTGGCGCTGGAACAGCGTCAGCGGATTCTGATCGTTGGCGACTTTGACGCCGATGGCGCCACCGCCAGTACCGTCGGCGTCTTGGGGTTGCGCCTGCTAGGCGCGGCGCACGTCGATTACCTGGTGCCGAACCGATTCGAATATGGCTACGGCCTGACCCCGGAAATCGTCGAAGTCGCGCTGACGCGCACGCCACAGTTGCTCATCACCGTGGACAACGGCATTTCCAGTGTCGAAGGCGTCGCGGCGGCGAAAAAGGCCGGGCTCAAGGTCTTGGTCACCGACCACCACTTGCCCGGCGATGAGCTGCCGCTGGCCGACGCCATCGTCAATCCCAACCAGCCGGGTTGCGGGTTTCCAAGCAAGGCACTGGCCGGCGTCGGGGTGATTTTCTATGTGTTGATGGCGCTGCGCGCGCGTTTGCGCAGCCTTGGCTGGTACGAAAGCAAGCCGCAGCCGAACATCGGAGAACTGCTGGACCTGGTGGCGCTCGGCAGCGTCGCCGACGTGGTGCCGCTGGATGCCAACAACCGGATTCTGGTGCACCAGGGCCTGGAGCGCATTCGTGCCGGGCGCGCACGGCCGGGGATCAAGGCGATCCTCGAAGTCGCCAAGCGTGAACCTGCTCGCATCACCTCGACCGATCTGGGCTTCATTGTCGGTCCTCGGCTGAATGCCGCGGGGCGCCTGGATGACATGAGCCTGGGCATCGAATGCCTGCTCACCGACGACGCAGGATTGGCGCGGGAAATGGCCGTGCAACTCGACGGCATGAACCAGGATCGCAAATCCATCGAGCAGGGCATGCAGCGTGAAGCGCTGGCTCAGCTCAAGGATTTGCCGGTCGAGTCGATGCCGTTCGGCTTGTGCCTGTTCGATCCAGAGTGGCACCAAGGTGTCATCGGAATCCTCGCCTCGCGTATGAAAGAGCGCTATTTCCGTCCGACGATTGCCTTTGCCGATGCGGGAGATGGCTTGCTCAAGGGCTCGGGACGTTCGGTCCAGGGTTTCCATATTCGCGATGCCCTGAGCGTGGTGGCGGCGCAGCATCCGAACCTGATCAGCAAATACGGCGGCCATGCGATGGCGGCCGGCTTGACGTTGCCGGAGGCGAATTTCCCGTTGTTCGCCGAGGCTTTCGACGCCGAAGTGCGCAGGCAATTGCGCGAAGAAGACCTGACCGGACGGCTGCTGTCGGACGGGGTATTGGCGGTTGAAGAATTCCACCTCGAACTGGCGCGTGCCTTGCGCCATGCCGGACCCTGGGGGCAGCACTTTCCCGAACCGTTGTTTCATGGCGTGTTTCAGTTGGTCGAGCAGCGCGTTGTCGGCGAGCGGCACCTCAAAGTGGTGCTGAAAAGCGAATGCGGCTCGGTGAAACTGGATGGCATTGCGTTCGGTATCGACCGTGATATCTGGCCGAATCCCACCATCAAGTGGGTAGAACTGGCGTACAAACTCGACCTCAACGAGTTTCGTGGGAACGAGACGGTGCAATTGATGATTGCCCATATAGAGCCCCGTTGACTTCGTCGCGGGCAAACCCTGTGGAAGCGGGGTTGCCCGTCGACCTGACACCAAATATCCCCGGAACCCTCCCTCATCCCCCGATGTCGACTAGGCTCTAAGCACTGCTTGATAATCCTTGTGACGTCTTGTCGAATTTTTTGCCCGCGGGGGCGGGTGCTCTACCTTTTTCCTGTCACTCGTCGACTTTTCAAACAGAACCCTGGAGCCTGCCCACTGATTCGAGAGGTGCCCCATGAGTCTGCTGCTTGAACCCTATACCCTTCGTCAATTGACCCTGCTCAACCGCATCGCGGTATCGCCAATGTGCCAGTACTCCAGCGTCGATGGACTGGCCAATGACTGGCACTTGGTCCACCTCGGCAGTCGCGCTGTCGGCGGCGCCGGGCTGGTGTTCACCGAAGCCACGGCGGTCACGGCCGACGGGCGCATCACCGCCGAAGACCTCGGCCTGTGGAACGATGACCAGATCGAACCGTTGCAACGCATCACCCGCTTCATCACCGCTCAAGGCGCGGTGGCCGGTATTCAATTGGCGCACGCCGGACGCAAGGCCAGTACTCATCGGCCGTGGCTCGGCAAGCATGGCAGCGTCAAACCCGACGACGGTGGCTGGGTCCCGGTCGGTCCTTCGCCGATTGCTTTCGACCCGCAACACACGCCGCCCAAGCAACTCGATGACGGCCAGATTGCTGAGGTCATCCAGGCCTTTGTCGCCTCGGCGAAGCGGGCGTTGACCGCCGGTTTCAAAGTCGTCGAAATCCATGCGGCCCACGGTTACCTGTTGCATCAGTTTCTTTCGCCGCTGAGCAATCAGCGACGCGACCAATATGGCGGCTCGTTCGAGAACCGGATCCGGCTGGTGCTGCAAGTCACCGAAGCGGTGCGTGCGGTGTGGCCTGAAGAACTGCCGTTGTTCGTACGGGTGTCGGCCACCGACTGGGTGGAAGACGGCTGGAACCCGGATGAAACCGTCGAGCTGGCGCGTCGTCTCAAGGATCTGGGCGTGGACTTGATTGATGTGTCGTCAGGTGGCACTGCGGCCAATGCCGAGATTCCTACTGGGCCTGGTTATCAGACACGCTTCGCTGAACGGGTGCGTAAAGAGTCAGGCATTGCCACCGGCACGGTAGGAATGATTACCGAGCCCGCGCAGGCCGAGCACATTCTGCGCACCTGCCAGGCCGACATCATCTTCCTCGCGCGTGAGCTGTTGCGGGACCCTTACTGGCCGTTGCATGCCGATGATGACCTGGGTGGCCGCAAGGCCACCTGGCCGGCGCAGTATCAGCGGGCGACACATCGCGATCAGCCGATTCATGAGTCTGATTTGCGTGATTGAATGATGCTGTAAAAAGCAAAAAAGCCCCGATCGAGTTGATCGGGGCTTTTTTTTTGCTGATGTCTCGTCCTGAATAAGGTTTACACCTTCTGGCTTCTGATCAGGGGGGTGCAAT
>NZ_JARVSN010000053.1:0-34428 GCF_030209165.1 Pseudomonas sp. fls2-241-R2A-110
TGCTTGATTCAGTTGTTAAAGAGCGGTTGGTTAAGATCTTTCGTCTCAACCGAGGTGCGCATCTTACAGCACACTCTCACAAAATGAAACCCTTAAAAGCGCATGATTTTTTCATTCAAATCAATTACTTACGCTAGGAGCAAGTTCAATATGCTCGTTAGCGGGAGGCGAATAATACAGGATTAAAACAGGTGGTCAACCCCCGTCTAAAAATTCTTTCCCCTCCCCAGAGCCTGGACGCTGACTCACCGCTTTTGGCGATGGCTGCCAGACGCCCATCGTCAACGCCAGGTCGATTACAGCACCTCGCGAAAGACCACCATTAAAGAATCGGGACAGATCACGATGGGTCAGCATTGCCGTCATCGTAGTCTGTCCCTTTTATGCTAAACGGGGCGCGGTGCTTCAACAGGTGGGGTACCGTCGTGAAACATCGTTTTCAGTTGAGCACGCAGCTCCGGTGAGTCGGTGTGCTTGTGAACACTGACCGCATGCTGTGCGGCAGCCTCGAGCAATTCGTTTTCAGAGTCTGCGCTGAGCGCTACGGAGCATTTGGAATCGCTTGGAAACTCGCGGCAGTCGATGTATTTACGCGCCATGATCTTCTCCTCTTTACGACGAAGGCAGGCCGTGACCTGCATGAACGATCACTCGACGCGCCACCCCATGTATTACCCAAGACCGCAGGTCGTATCGAGTGTGCTGACTTTTAAAGTATAGGCCTGCCTCAGCGGACATCAGCGAAGCGATGCCACTTGATGGGCCGTTAAGAGATGACGCGTGAGAAACCATAGAATCAATGTGCTAGCGCTGATCAAGGCGCCCAGCAGGCTGACTGCTGTCCAGCCCCAAAGCGCATACACCTGGGTCGCAGCGGC
This sequence comes from Pseudomonas sp. fls2-241-R2A-110, assembly GCF_030209165.1. Lineage (NCBI taxonomy): Bacteria > Pseudomonadati > Pseudomonadota > Gammaproteobacteria > Pseudomonadales > Pseudomonadaceae > Pseudomonas > Pseudomonas sp. fls2-241-R2A-110. The sequence goes on from NZ_JARVSN010000053.1 coordinate 879, forward strand.
CGCGCCCAGTGCGCTGCCGACCGAGTAGAAGCACATATAGGCGCCGACCATGCGGCTTTGGGCGTCGGGGCGTGCCGCGAAAATGATGCTCTGGTTGGTGACGTGTATCGCCTGCACCGCAAAGTCGAGCACCACTACACCGCAGACCAGCGCGACCAGGGATGTCTCGGCAAACATGATGGGCAACCACGACAGCGTCAGTAGCACCAGCGAGATGCCGGTCACTCGTTGCCCATGACCTTGGTCGGCCCAGCAACCGGCTCTTCTGGCCGCAAGTGCACCGGCAATGCCTGCCAATGCAAACATGCCGATTGCCGTATGTGAGAGTGACAAAGGCGGGGCGCTCAATGGCAGCACCATGGACGTCCACAGCACGGAAAAAGCGGCAAAGATCATTAGACCCAGCAGGCCTCTGGCGCGCAGCGTGCGCTCGGTGATGAATAGTTTGAAGAGCGATCTTATGAGCGCCCGGTAAGGGGCTTGATGCCTTGGCGACGCGGTGACTGGAACCACCCTCCACAGCACCAACGCCAGTATCAGCATCAGCCCCGAGGACAGGAAATACACAGTGCGCCAGCCCGCGATGTCCGCGATCACGCCAGAGGTGAACCGCGCCAGCAGAATGCCCAGGACAATGCCACTGGTTACCGTCCCCACTGCCTGTCCGCGTTGCGATGGTGTTGCCAGCGCCGCGGCGTATGCCACCAGTACTTGAACAACCACTGCCAGCAAACCCATTACGATCATGGCACTCAACAGGGCGATCCATTGCTGTGCTGCGCCGACCGCCGCCAGCGCAATGGCAGACAGCAGTACCTGACTCAAAATCAGCCGCTTGCGGTTGATCAGATCGCCAAGCGGAACGATGAAAAGCAGCCCCAACGCGTATCCAATCTGAGTCGCGGTCACCACAACCCCGATCATGGATGAGGCGACACCCAGACTCTGAGCCATTGAGTCGAGTAGCGGTTGTGCAAAGTAAACGTTGGCTACTGCAAGCGCACAGGTGACAGAAAACAGTAGCGTGAGCGAAGCAGAGAGTCCTGGGGCTCGGTGAGCCCTTGTACTTTCTTCGATATCCGCAGGCGGCAATGCCGAAGGCTGACTGAGGAAACGCTGGGTAGCGGGGTCAGTATCTGCTGTCATGTACGCCTCCTTGGCGCTAAACTGGTTGCAATTAAAAACCAGATCGATTGTTGTCGTATCTTGTTTCAAATTGCAACCACATTGCACCAGCTCGGTGGACAGGCTTGGCAAACACCCATTTCGGAAGGTTAAAAAAATGGTCGCAGACGCGTCACCGCAAAGCAGCGAATGCCCGGTAGCAAGAACACTCGAGGCCATCGGAGATCGCTGGTCGCTCATGATCATCCGCGATGCCTTCGATGACATCCGACGATTCAGCGAATTTCAAAAGAGCTTGGGCGTAGCGAAAAATATTCTGACATCACGTCTGAAAACGTTGGTTGCAGTCGGGGTATTCGATGTACGACCCGCGTCCGATGGCAGCGCCTACAAGGAATATGTGCTGACAGAAAAAGGACGCGAGATCTTTCCGGTGGTGGTCAGCATGAGGCAGTGGGGCGAACGTTATCTGTTCAAACCGCAGGAGACGCGTTCTGTGCTGTTGGATAAACAGTCAGGCCAGCCGCTGATGCCGCTGGATGTTCGCTCATCGAAAGGTCAGAAACTTGGCCCAACTGACTGTCACAGGGTGCGACTCGTTGACGGCAGGTCGTGAGGCGATAGCAGCTACATAATAAGAAGGCTATCGCGCGACTTTCTGAAAAAGCCGGAGGCAATCCATGAGCAAACAACCTCAGCCCCGCAGTCGCTCCAACCCTCAGCCCCGATCTCGTCCGGTAGTACCTGACCTGCCTGCCAAAACGGGCAATAAACGTGGGGGTTTACGCGACATCTATGCGCCGAAGCCGTCGAAGCCGTCGAATTGAGCCCGATGCCAAGACTTTTTCAATTCTCGACATGAAGCTTCATGACCATCCGTAACCCTGCCCCGAGGGACCGCACACGCTTGGCTATTCTTGATGACACGCGCTGCGAAGATTGTTGAATCGATGGCCAGCGGCACGGGCACCAGGCGCATAGGCCTGGTTACAGGTTTGCGGGTCGAGCAGAGGATTGAATCATGAAGATGTTAATGATGGTCGAATGCCCTAATGAACCCTTCAACTCCCTTATCAAAGCCGGGACGGCCGGCCAGGTGATTGAGCGCATTCTGGAGAGCATCAAGCCGGAGGCGGCTTACTTTACTGAGCAGGATGGCATGCGTGGCGGGATTTTTCTGGTCGACGTCAATGAGCCATCCGATATCCCCGCGTTAGCCGAACCCTTTTTTCTTAACTTCAATGCCAGCTGCAAGTTTCGCATCATGCTGAGCGCGCAAGATCTGCAAAAAGCTGATCTGGGAAGGCTCGGGCAAACCTGGGGGTGAGGCGCCTCCATTGCTGCCTTCTATAGTCATCATCAGTTCTCTTGAAACTCCGGGGCGTAATATCGCTTCCATACTCAACAACGCCGCGCTGCATAAATGATTGGCTTTAGCGCTGTACTCAAATAAAAACCCGGCCTCATCAGTCGGGTTTTTTAACGCCCTACCCTCCAAGCCTCTCCACTAAGCAGGTAGATGGAATTTCGCTCGGGCTACACCAAGGAGGTGATTCATGAGCTATACCGGCTAATCTCCTATTGCAGTTCTTCAATACCGGAGGTTGGCAATGAAGCTCAGATATTCACTGACCGCTCTATTGATCAGCGCAAGTCTCTTTGGCTGCGCCACTTCATCACAACCAGGAGCGAGCGTCACCTTGGTTGCCACCCGACAGAACACCGGTCAGATCGGCAATGTGACATTGTCTGACTGGGGCAAAGAAACCGGACTCAGCTTCTTCATCAGTGGCGCGCCAAGTGGATCGATATTGCCCTTGCGCCTTTACACGTTCATCAATAAAGGTAGTTGCCAGCAACCTGGGCCCGTCGCTTACGCCATGAATGATCGCGTCAACACCGAACGCCAAGCGGTGCGTGGTTGGTCATTCTCAAGATCCGCACCGGTCGCTTTGCCGGTCCTGCTGTCCGGTGAGTACTCCATCGTCGTGCGAAGTGCACCGGACAGTGGCAACGTTGATATCTTTTGTGGAGATATCAAAAGCGGCGGCGCAGTAAAATAGCTGCGGCGGGAGCCAATTCGGATGTTTACGGCGGGCAGCGCCGTACATAACACTGCTCGGTAACCCGTGCGCCCCATTGCTCCCCCTCTTGCTCCTGTTCTAATTCAAAACCAGCTACTTCATAGAGTTTACGCGCGACATCGAGCCCCTTGAATGTCCAGAGCCTTGTCGCGCAAAAGCCGTGTTCGTCACAGAACTTAATGGCTTGCGCCAATAAGCGCTTGCCTGCGCCTTTGCCCCGAGCCGAGTCATCAAGAATAAAGCAACGCAGAATTGCTTCGCCGCCCTCTCCTTCGCCATCTATGGCGATGGAACCGACAATCCGCTGACCATCCAACGCCACCCAAACTTCATTGCGTGGATTGTCCAAACGCCCCATCAACTCTGCCATGTCTGCAGCAACCAGACTTTCGAACGGCTGGCCGAAGTTCGCAAGCCTGGCGTAGTAGTCGGCATGCATCTGCACAATTCGGCCGATGATGCCGGGCCGGTAACCCCGAGCGATGTCCAGAGGCGCCGAGGGCGGCTGAGCGATGCCGAGTCGATGCGCGTGCAGAGCTGCGGCATAGTTGGCGATGCCCTCACTGACTGCCTGCTGTTGCTCGGTGGTTAAGTGTGACATCGCCGTACTTACTTGTTCCCTGGCGAATGAATCAATGGCTCGCAGGGTCTCCATGCCCTTTGCCGTGAGTTGCAGCTTCTTGGAACGGCCATCTTCCTCGTTCAGGACTTCCTCGATCTCGCCCGCGTCAATCAACTTGCGGACCATGCGGCTCACCGAAGACTTCTCCAGGCCGAGAAGCTCCACAAGTTCCACGGCAGTCAACGAACTCCGCTCACCGATTTCCACAATTGTGTGAACCGACGAAGGCGGATAGTCCGTCGCCGCCAGAGTGGCTTGCATGAACCCCAGCTCGCGCACCATGAGGCGCGACGTTGAACGGACTTGGTTGATCAGGTCTGGCGGAGAATGAGTCACGGGGAGCACCTCAATCGATGGCTATTTAGTTGTATAGCACAACTAAATAGCCATCGATTGAGATGGATTGTGATCTTGGGGTCGCTTTTTTTGTTTTTTGGGGCGGCGATTACCAACTGCCGTATGGAATTCCATATTGGCCAATGTAGCGCTTCGCCTTTTCACTAACTGGATACGCGTATTGCCCCTGACTTTTACCTTGGTCTGGCCCCAACGGTTCTATCTCTGCTTGGGCGCGAGCGACCTTGATGGGTTTCATGCATTTATCCGAGACCCACACCTGAGCGATTCCGCCTGGAGCGAGGCCGACGTAGACCAGCGCGATAGTGCCGGTCGGTTCGTTGGGCTCTGACGGGCAAGGTTCATTGACCGTCGCACGCATTATTTCCCGGGCCTTCTCAGGTATGTCGATCCAGACTCTGTAGGTTTTCGACTCGACAACGGACTGCCAGCGAACGTAGATACGTTTTGGCAAATCGGCACCAACAACCTCCCGAATACCCCCGGTTATTTGGCCCCATCCCCGAGCTGACTCCGTACCGTCTTCAGGCTCGTTCCCCGCCGCCGTCCCGCCGCCTGTACGGCGCAATAATTTGCCGTTGATGTCTTCGACTTGACTGTCTTCGACCCAAACTTTCATGTAGTTAGGCTGGTTGAAGCTGAGGCTCCACCATTTTCTGGTGAGCTCGCTATTTGAGGAAAGGTCTGAAGCCTGGCAGTCAAGGATCGAAAAGGCACTGACGAACATAAATAATGTGTGCATCAGAATGAGTGCTGACCGTAGTAGTGTTGCAGTCATTACCAACTTCCGTATGGAGTGCCATGTAGCGGACATACCGCTTCGCCTTATCACCAACTGGATACACTGATTTCCCCTCCGCCTTACCCTGACTAGGCGCTATAGCCGGAATTGCAGTTGCTGATAAGAGGAGCAAAAGAAAGCGGGCGGTGTTCAGGCGCCCGTTTTTTTTGTGCGGTATGTATTACCAACTGCCATAAGGGATCCCGAATCGCTCGATATAGCGCTTCGATTCTGCACTAACCGGATAAGCATAACGCCCTTCAGTTTTACCTTGGCTTGGCCCCAAAGGCTCCACTTCCGCCTGTGCGCGTGCAACTTTGATCGATTTCAAGCATCTGTCGGTCACCCAAACCTGCACGATGCCCCCCGGAGCAAGTCCGAGGTAAACCATTGTCAGGTAATTGGCAGGCTCTTGAGGTGTCGCCGGGCAACGCTCATTCACCGAAGCGTGCATTAGCTGCCGTGCTTCCTCAGGAATATCGACCCATGCCCGATATGTTTTCGACTCAACGATGGACTGCCAACGTACATAAATACGCTTCGGTAGATCCGCACCGACTACGCCACGAATGCTACTGCTTATATTTTTATTCCAGCCACGAGCAGATTCAGTGCCGTCTTCTGGCTCACTACTCGCTGCGGTGCCGCCTCCAGTTCGACGGAAAAGCTTGCCGTTTATGTCCTCAACAGCAGTGTCTTCCACCCAAACTTTCATATAAGAAGGCTCAACAAAACTGAGACTCCACCACTCATTCTTCGGGTCGTTTTTGCCAGAGAGCAAGTCACCTGCATGGCAACCCACTATAAAAAATGCGCCCAGTAAAATGAGGATCGAGCGCATCAGAATGTTCTCCAGGTAGAGTCAGGGACGTGAGGATGTCGTACACGAACACCGTCGCTCGTAGGCGCATTGGTGTAGCGGATGGTCAGGCCACGCTCACGGCTTGCCCCTATTGGGTTACTCCAATTTGCAGACATGTGAATGTATTTGAGTTTCAACAGTTTCTCTTCGGCAGGTTGCGGCTCGTAGTTACCTGCCAGAACCCTGTCGCAAAATGGTTGGAGCTCGGAAGGTACGGAGTACTCCGGTGTATCCGGGATATCGTTCAATTGCACGCCTTTCTCCGTCGCCAATTTGTGCATCAACCGAAGATACACCGTCGAAAGCTTGCCATTGACCGTCCGATTGAGTTGCAGGCCTGCGTAAACCCGAAGTTCTTTTAGTCCTATCTTTTCCAGCGATGCATCTATCGCCAACGTCGGCTTGGGGGTGACAACATCCAGCATCGTTTCGGGCCAACCGTTGGCGATCATTTTTGCCTTTTGCTGCATCGCATCCCGATAGATGGATGTAGTTTTAACATCGGTACCATTTGGCACCGTGAGTGCCTGCATGGGACCTACCAGCACGCACTCCTCCACTTCTTCACGATAACCACCTCCAATATCGGAGTGCACCCCAGGTACAGGGATCTCAGGATGCGCGGGAATAACAGTGCTCAAAGCAAAATTGGCGCGCCGTTCATCTCGGGCGGTCAATTGAACGACATCGGTAAAGTATTTACGATCCAGGTACAACTTGATTCCGGGTGCGGCAGGGCTTTGGATATTTCCCAGATTAGTGAATCCCGCGACTGAAGGGACAGTATCGAACAAACCAATGAAGCCCATCAAAATTTCGCTGTTGTACTGCCCCGTAAATCTAGCGCTGAAGCCAGCAGAGTTGCTGCGCAACACCTCTCCCAACGGCCCCTGACTACAACGTACAACTTCGTTTGCAAAATGCCTGGCGGCTGCAGCCCCTCGACTGAAACCAAAGGTATCGAAGGTCAACGAAGTGATCTCATCTCCAGGGTTTTGATCGATAGCCTGTTTAACCAAGGCTTTCAGTAAAGAAAATGCGTTTTGGACTTTGCCCGCAACACCCGTGGCGCCGCGTCCGGTTGCGGCATTCCCGAAGCTGTCTTCGTTTCCGCTTTCGGTGCCTATACCTTCGACGTAAAGGCTTCGTAACATCAACTTGGTCGATCCTTCACCCTTTACATCTTTGGCTGCTGGATAAAGCTCATAAAGCTTGAAGACATTACTCACATCATTCCCGTAACTCCCTTCGGGGTCCGCCATGTAAGGCTTACAACTCGCATCGACATCTGTCGGCAGAATCGGATGATGTGCGCCGCAAAGCAGTCCCGAAGCAGAGTTGCTGGCATTGTTCAGCGTCCCGTCAAAGAACACTCCAATGCGCAACGCGACCCTGACCTTCTCTTTTGCGGGAGCCGGTGCTTTGCCGTGTTTCTCATATTCGGCCCAGCGGTTGGCATGGATATCGACGGGTTTGGCTTCGTCGTATCGATAGTTTTTCGGGGGGTTGGGTACGTATCCACTCATTCCTTGATCACCTGGCTCCTTGGTGCAACGGGCGCTGAGGGTGCCACCGTGGATCCAATCAAGCAACGCGTAGCCCGATGCCATCATTCTGGGAAGAACAGTTCGTCCATCCATTGCCGACGTCGATAGTCACCATCAACTCAATGAAGTTCTCTTAAAAACTCCGCGGCGTAACATCGCCTCCATACCAAACAACTACACCCCGGAGCACACCATCATGAAACGCCAACTCTTCCTCAGCATCGCTTTCTCGGTTTTTGCAGTTAACGCTTTCGCCGCTACTTCGACTCACCCGGTTGTCGCTGAAGGCGGCTCGGATCGTCTGATTGAAAGTCGTGTGGCTGAGGGTGGTTCGGATCGTCTGATCGAAAAACGCGTTGCCGAAGGTGGTTCCGACCGCCTGATCGAGAAACGCGTTGCTGAAGGTGGCTCGGATCGTCTGATCGAGAATCGTGTTGCCGAAGGCGGTTCGGATCGCTTGATCGAAAAACGCGTCGCCGAAGGTGGCTCGGATCGTCTGATCGAGAATCGTGTTGCTGAAGGTGGCTCTGACCGTCTGATCGAAAAACGAGTTGCCGAGGGTGGTTCCGACCGTCTGATCGAAAGCCGCGCTGCATAAATGCTTGGTTTCACCGCACTACTCAACGCAAAAGCCCGGCCTGAACAGCCGGGCTTTTTCGTGTGCAATTGATCGGTTTTGTTTGCCGCCCTCCCTTCAAAGAAAATAAGCCCCGCAGACACCCGCCGCAATGAGCCAGACCAGTACGATGATCACCGCAGCCAGCGAGCAGAATGCCAAGCGGCAAAAGGATCACGTCCTCCAGGTATCCCAGTACAGGAATGAAGTCAGGAATGACGTTGATTGGACTCAGCGCATAGGAGCGCGAAATTACGTCTGCCGCACAATATCGACCGAGATCTCCACCGCTGCAATCGTTCCTCGATTCTCAAGCCAATGGGTGGTGTACCTGTCCTCGGGCCAGCCCACGCCCGGCCCATAGTCGGTCGCGATGCCATTACGATGATCGGTGATCGTTCCTTGCAGGATGTAGACGGTGCCGGGTCTGTCCACATGGTTGTGAATCGGCCCGAAGACGCCGCCGGGCTCGATAGTCACCCGACGCATTCTGAGTTGGCGCCCTGCCATGCCCTCGATCTCGGGCCCCAGATCAATCGTTGCCAACAAGTCCACCGTCACGCCTTTCGTCTCAGGTGCCACCTGTTCGTCGCTCATGGCGCGCCTCATTGTAAAAACAGGGCCTGACTTTAAGTAGAGACGCTTAAAGCGCCGATCAGTCGGGAGGCGACGAAGGGTCGATTGTTTGGTCCAGAATTCAGGCTTTTTTGTCCGCGCTTCCCATGGGCAGGCGCAACACCAACTAATCTCAACAGGGCACGGTACGAGCCAATCCACGCCTCAAACCTCTTGATCCAGGGGAGATGAGATGACCGGTTTAACAGCGCATCAATGCTCGTCATGGGTTCTGCCTTCCCTGCTCGCCATCAGCGTGGCGCTGACAGCGGGCTGCGCGGGCAAACCGGCCTCGACGCGTTATCTGGCTTCAAACGCCAGCAGTGCTTGCTACGCAAAAGCCCTACCCACGGCTGGTGAGGGCGGCCTGGCATGGGGGAACACGTTGGGCATGGCGCGCAAGAAATCCCTCGATAATTGCATTCGCTATGCCGGCCGCTCCGGGGGCACGCCAGACACCTGCAAAGTGGTGTTGGCGCAATGCAAGAACTGATCAACACCACGGCGCCTTAGCGCAATGGAGTGTCCGCACACGCACCTGCGCGAGGGGTCCATTGGCAGGCGAAAACACCGTTGCAGAATCAGCGGTCCCACCGGCTGCGCTTCCAGGTTTCAACCAGCCTCAGGGCGCTGAATCCAAGGAAGACAAGGCCGACAAAAAAGGCGAGGAAGCGGCCGGCTCAAACTCAGGAGCCGACTCGCAGGCCACGGAAAAAGATGCGCAGACTTCGAGCGGCTCCAGGGACGTTGAGAAAAAACCCAAGCCATAAGGGGTGAGCCGTTGGCTTGAGTGGCCGGATTGTTGGCTTACATCAGCAATTCCCGGTGCTGCTCTATGAACTGCGCTGGCGTCAGCAGTGCCTGGCCGATGATGGTCGTGCCGGTGTCATCGAGGCCTTCGAGACGCTTTTCCCGTTGGTCGATCTTCACGGCATTGAAGTGCACGGCAAACGCCGGGGCATGATCCAGGCCCAGCATACGAACAAACTCCTCGACGCTGACTTGCTCATAGCGTACGTCCTTGCCGAGCGTGCGGCTCAGCAGCCCCGCCAGTTCTTCGTGGCTGTACTCGATCGGTCCGTGCAGCGGGTAAGCCTTGTCGCCGTGACCTTGTGGATTGAGCAGGATGTTGGCGACAACCAGGGCAATGTCGCTGGCCGCAATCGGCGCAAACCGGCTGTCGGCGTCGAACGGTGTGAGGTAGCGGCCCTCACGAATGAGCGGCGCGATGTAGAGCATCCATTGCGCGAAAAAGGTGACCCGCAGGTGCGTGGTCGGGACGCCTGACCAGGTGAACACTTGCTCTGACATCCAATGATTCAGGGTCGCCTGGCTACGTGCGTCGGGGCGTGATTGTTTGTGCGACATGTTGACGATGTGCGTCACGCCCTTTTCTTTGGCGGCCTGGGCAAACAACGCCGCTGCCTCCACCAGGCCATCGCTCAAGGGATAGCAGAAGTAAGCCCCTTCGACGCCCTCCATGGCCGGACGTAGTGACTTCAGGTCCAACAGGTTGCCGACACACACCTGGGCGCCCATGTCCTTGAGTGTTTGCGAACGCGCGTCCTCGCGATGAACGAAGGCTTTCACACGATGACCCTGTTCAAGCAGGAATTTCACGGTCGGGGCGCCGGTAGCGCCGGTGGAGCCTGTCACCAGAAATGTTTTCATTGTTTGTCTCCAAAATCAGAAAATGCAGCACGAATAAAGTCGATGGGTTTATTCAGGTCTGAGCAGGCTGGCGGGCACCACCGTGTCGATGCGCCCGGTGGTCACGTCGTAGACCAGCCCTGTCACGGTGAATCCACCTGGCAGGTTTGGATTGGCTTTCAAGGCCGCCACATCAACCCCGACCGCTTTGTAGGGGTCGTCGATTTCCAGCGCCGCCAGATCGTTCTCGGACACACCCATGTGTTTGGCCAACAATGCGGGCGCGTGGTGATAGCAGCCGCTGATGCCACAATCGGTGTGGTGCAGGACGATCAGGTTCCAGCCCTGGCCGACCGCCGCGCCACCGACGCGGGACACGGTGCCGAGGATGGCCATCGTCTCAAACAGCGCCGGGTTCACGCGGCCACCGACGTTGCGGATCACGGCAGCCTCGCCGGGGGCCAGCTTGAGCACATCCATCGGATCGACGCGGGGGTCGACACAGCCAAGGATCAGCGTTTTTTGTGAAGGAATAATCTTGAGGTCGGCACGAAAACCGGTTGCGGCGAACTCGGCGTTACGTTGGGTCAACGTCTGTAAAAAGTTCATGATGAGCTCCGTCGAACACGTGGGAGGATCAGCCGCGCTGCGGCAACCGGGTGGACATCATCGCCTGCACTTTCTGCGGATCGACGGTGAAGGCCTGGTGGATGCCACGGGTCTGGGCGCCGGCGATGACTTCATCGTTGGTGCCCGCTTCGATGGCATCCAGGGCATCAGTCACGACTTCTACCGGGCTGAGTCGGGGCTGCGGCAGTCTGGCGCCCATCGCTGTGTCGGTTTGCACGGCCAGAACGCCGACCACTTGGGTGCCCTGCCCACCCAACTCGGCCCGGATACTGCGGGTGAGCGACAAGCCGGCAGCCTTGGAGGCCGAGTAAGTCGCGGCCATCGGCAAGCTGATGAGCGATAGCATGGACAACATGTTCAGCACCGCGCCGCCGGACTTCGCCAGTACGGGTGCAAAGGCCCGGGTGAGTGCCAGCGGACCGAAGTAATTGACTTCCATTTCAAGCCGGGCGTCTTGCAGGTCAGGTGCCGAAATGGCGCCGTCGAACGCGGCATAGCCGGCGTTGTTGATCAACAGTGTGACGTCACTGGCCACGCTGGCCGCCGCGGCCACTTGATCGGGATCGGTCACGTCCAGCGGCAGCGGCACCAGACGGCGATCGCCGTCCTTGAGCAGTTCGGCCAACGAGGCGGTATCGCGGGCGGCGATGTAGATCTTCGCGACACCACGCTTGAGCAGCTCTTCGACAAAGGTGCGGCCGATGCCGCGATTGGCGCCTGTCACCAGGGCAATGGAGTGGGCAATCTTCATGCGGTATTCCTCGCTATGCAGTGAATTTTCCAGCGACAACGGCGCCAGTCAGTTCGGGGAAGCGCTGGAGGGCTTCGGCTCCGATGGACCAACTATGTCGTCGCGCCCAAATCTGCGGTAGCGGTCGAATCAGGCTAAGATTTATCTCGAATCAGCATTAATCATCGCCTGCGGCACTTGCGACGCTCGTGGGTGATCGTCACGGGCTCGCTCAAGACAGGTAAACCGGCATGCCGTTGAAAGACATCCTCGCCTTGCGGCTGTATACCCGCGTAGCCCGACTCGGCAGCTTCTCGGCCGCTGCACGGGAAAGCGGGCTGGCACAGTCCCAGGTGTCGCGGATGATTGCCGAGCTTGAGGCAAGCCTGGGCGCGCGGCTGCTGTCGCGGACCACACGGGCCGTGGTGCCGACCGAGGCAGGGATGGAGTTTCTGGCGCGCATGGAACCGATCCTGGCGGCGGTCGACGATGCCGAGAACAGCGTGCGCGAGACTGGAGAATTGCGGGGTTTGCTGCGTATTGGCATGCCCTCGACGATGGGCATCCGCGTGGTCATCCCCAGGTTGTCGGCCTTTACTGAACGTCACCCGATGCTGCACCTGGAGCTGATGCTCGAAGATCAGTGGCAGGACATGGTCAAGGAAGCTGTCGACATCGGCATCCGCGTGGGCAACTTGCCGGACCTGGCGGGTACGGCCAGACGGATTGGCACCATGCAACGGGTGATTGTGGCCTCTCCGGCTTACCTTGCACGCCACGGCACGCCTGTGACTCCGACCGACCTGGAGCGACACCGGATCGTCGGTGGTCCGGCAGGCTCGCAGGCTTCGTCCTGGCAGTTCGAACGCGATGGCACGGTGTCATCCATCAACCTCGCCCCACAATTTTCGACCAACGATACCGCCGGGGCGCTGGCGGCCGCGGCAGGAGGCCTTGGCATCGTTTCGACCACGTCCTGGGCCTGCGCGCTGGAGTTGGCCAGTGGCACCCTGGTGCATCTGCTTGCGGAATGGAAAATGGCCGACCTGCCCGTCCATGCGTACTTTCCGCAGGGACGCGCGACTCGTCTCGCGGCGCGTGCATTTGCCGACTTCCTCGCCACCACGCTCGGCAGTGAACAGACGGAATCTGCCACTTCGGCAGACGGTGCATAAACAAGGAAGTGCTGCCCTCCTCGCGTCATGCCAAGCGTGCGTTCGGGTGTTTGCGGGCTAAAGCGAGGCTCAATGAAAACGGGCGCCATCAAGGCGCCCGTTTTTCAGTGTCAGTGCGTTTTATTCGAGATCGAGTTGCCAATCTTGCTTAACCCTTTGGTGTTGTGATCACCGGGCGTTGTGGTCGCAATGGCCCTGGCTTTCGCTAAGCCGCGCGTATCTTTGGAATGGGCGACGCCAGAAGTCGTTGCGCCGTGACCGCGATCACTGCCGTAACGGTTTCCGCTTACACCGCGGTCGCGAACTGCCTTGCCGGTATGATCGCTGGCCAGCCCTTTACCGTGTCCGTTGCTGTCGGAGCGACCGTCATGATCCGCGTCGCTATGGCTGCCGCTCATACCGCCGCTATGGCCGCCACTCGTACCGCCGCCATGGCCACCACCGTTTCCGCCACTGTTTCCACCACCATGGCCCCCTCCGTTACCGCCACCGCCACCGCCACCGCCTCCATTACCACCGCCACCGCCATCTTTCGCATAGGCAGAGCCCATGATGGACAGGTCAACGGGGAGCAATGGCGCAGCTGCAAGCATCAAGGCGCAGGAAAAGACCGCAAAGAGACTTTTATTCTTTAAAAGCATGATGGCTTCCGTAGGTTGATATCGCGTGTCATAGGACGCGATAACCCGGTTTCGGTTCCGGGTGTTGCGACGGACGGAAGCTTTGGAGACATACCGGAGTTACACGAAAAAAAAAGCCTCTTTGGGTAATGAGATTCAGGCGCTTTAACGCCTCTACAGTTAATCAAAAGCACCGTTCAAAACTTCGTATACAAGCCCCGTCGCCAGCGTGACCAGGATCAAGTCAACCCCCACTTGCTGCCACTCGTACCCGTCGTAATGAGGCAATCTGCCCACCAGGCGGCCATCCAGTTTTTTGGCAATCCCCGGCGGTAATGGCTTGCCGCGAGCGAGGTTTTTCTGAATACCGGGGGGCAACGCAGGACCAGGATTCCAGTAGTCCCGGTGGCCGCCAATAATCCCCAGGATACTGTCGCGGTTGACGCTCGGACCACGATCCCAATTGCTGCCCGCTGTATTTTTGCCTTTATTGGCATGACCGGCCTGATTGCCATGATCCTGACTGCTCTGCGGGTTTCCCTTGCCATTACCCTGGCCATTTCCATTTCCAGGGTCAGCCAGTGCAGCAGTCGAACCACAGACCAGTGCAAGGCTTGTAACAGCGGCAATCAGTGAGCGGGATCTGAACATCAAGTCGTTCCTTCAGCGGAGAGAAAGCTCCCTGACTGTAGTCGCTTTCAACGGTGTGGGTTTTATGTCTCACGGCCAGCGCTTCGCTCACCGACGCATTGTTGACATAACTCAATGAGTTTCCGTCGTTCAGGCGTAAAAAATACTGATCGCCCGTCATCTCTCACGCACTTTACAGAGGACTCCATCATGAACGACTTGAGCCTGCGTAATGCAATCCTCGATGAACTGCAATTCCAGCCTGCAATCGATGCCGAGGGGATTCACGTCAAGGTCCAGGGCGATGTGGTGAAACTCGAAGGCAGGGTGCATTTGTGGCGCCAGCGCCAGATTGCAGAACGGGCGGCCTGGTCGGTGCCCGGTGTCAAGGAAGTCATCGATCACATACTGCTTGCCTGAATCGAGGACCCGGGGAGCCTGCGACCTCCCCGGGAGGCTCAAGAACGGCCTGTTCGACAGCCGTTACTTATCCGAGCAAAGGCCATGAAAAAAAACCACCAATGGAACCTGTCTTACTTCGCGATCACCTTTATCGTGCTCAGCCTCTTTCAATTTCTATTCATAGAACGGCATGTCGTTCAGAGCATTCCCTACAGTCAGTTCCAGCAACTGCTCACCGAGCACAAGGTCAGCGATCTGCGGATCGAGAAGGACCAGATCAGCGGAAAGCTGCTGGAACCCATCGACGGCCGCAACCTGTTTTCGACGGTTCGGGTCGATCCAGCGCTGGCCAGCGATCTTGGTCAATCAGGTGTCGAGTTTACCGGGGTCAGTGAAAACACCTTGCTCAACGGTCTGATCGGGTGGCTGCTGCCGTTTGTCCTGATCATGGTGATCTGGCATTTTCTGTTTCGCGGGATGGCGGAAAAACAAGGCCTGGGCGGCCTGATGAGCATCGGCAAGTCACGCGCCAAAGTGTTCGTCGAGCGCGACACCGGGGTGACCTTCGCCGATGTCGCAGGCATCGATGAAGCCAAGGTTGAATTGGTCGAAATTGTCTCGTTCCTCAAGGACAAGACCCGATACGCGCGGCTCGGGGCGCACATTCCCAAGGGCACGCTGCTGGTCGGCCCGCCGGGGACCGGCAAGACGCTGGTGGCCAAAGCCATCGCCGGTGAAGCCGGCGTGCCATTTTTCTCGATATCGGGGTCTGAGTTTGTCGAAATGTTCGTCGGCGTGGGGGCGGCCCGGGTACATGACTTGTTTGACCAGGCGCGCCAGGCGGCGCCCTGCATCATCTTCATTGACGAACTCGACGCATTGGGAAAAATGCGCGGCGTCGGTGCATTTGGCGGCAACGACGAAAAAGAGCAAACCCTCAACCAGTTACTGGCAGAGCTGGACGGATTTGATCCCCGGGAAGGTGTCGTGCTGTTGGCTGCGACCAATCGGCCCGAGATTCTCGACCCGGCATTGCTACGCGCCGGGCGGATCGACCGGCAGATTCTGATCGATCGCCCCGACCGCAAAGGTCGACAGGCGATTCTCAACGTTCATCTAAAGAAAATCGTCATAACGCCGGGCCTCGACGCCGAACAGATCGCCGACATCACCACTGGTTTTACCGGCGCCGACCTGGCCAACCTGGTCAACGAAGCGGCCATCGTCGCCACCCGTCGCGGCGCCGAAGCGGTCAGCCTCGATGACTTCACCCGAGCGGTAGAACGCATCGTCGCCGGGGTTGAGCGCAAGAGCAGCTTGTTGCACGCCGATGAGCGCCAAGTGGTGGCGTACCACGAAATGGGGCACGCCCTGGCCGCCAGCAGCCTGCCGGCCATGGACCCGGTGCACAAAGTCTCCATCGTGCCCCGCGCCATTGGCTCGCTGGGGTATACGCTGCAGCGCCCCACCGAAGACCACTTCCTCATCAGCTGTCAGATGCTCAAGGACCGCATTGTCGTTCTGATGGCCGGACGCGCCGCCGAGTTCCTTGCCTATGGCCAGATTTCCACCGGAGCGGCTGATGACCTGGCCCGCG
Source organism: Pseudomonas sp. fls2-241-R2A-110 (assembly GCF_030209165.1). Lineage (NCBI taxonomy): Bacteria > Pseudomonadati > Pseudomonadota > Gammaproteobacteria > Pseudomonadales > Pseudomonadaceae > Pseudomonas > Pseudomonas sp. fls2-241-R2A-110. Next base: position 16,922 of record NZ_JARVSN010000053.1, read on the forward strand.
CGACGGATATCGCCCGCCAATTGATCACCCGTTTTGGCATGAGTCCTGAACTTGGGCAGGCGGTTTTGGAGCGGCAAAACACGACGTATCTGGGCGAGCGGATGCAAGGCGTGGGCGAGAAAGACTATTCGGAACAAACCGCCAGGGAAGTTGACCTGGGGATTCGCGCCCTGCTCGATGAAGCGTACGAGCGCGCAAAAGCCTTGCTCGGCAGTCGTCGGGCTGACCTGGACGCGGGTGCACGTCTTTTGCTGGAAAAAGAAACCCTGACACCCGAAGAATTCCCGCCACTCAAGCCCATCAAGTCCGTGCCGATAGCCCCCCGACTGCCCGCCCCGCCACCTCCGGTCGACTGATTATTTGCGACGCTTGCCGGGGTCCATGGCGAGACGTGGCTGGAGATCCCGTACAGGCAGGAAAACTGCCGAAAAAGGCGAACCAGGCCATTGGTATTACGTTTCACCGCGAGATAAAACTCGGTGTAGGTGCCTTCCAGATACGTCTGCGCCACCACCGAGGGCCCGCCATGACCGGGACCGGCGATAAACAGCCTGTTCAGGTCGTACAGATTGATCAGGCGATTGAGGTGCGTGTAGATCAGGTTCAGCCCCGGCGTGGTCCCCCAGTGACCCAGCAACCGCGGTTTCAGGTGCGCCAAGGTGAGCGGCTCCTTCAGCAGCGGTCAGCATCAATTCTCGATGCAGCGATTCAAGACTTTTCACTGCGTTTTGACGCCGAGCGTCGCCAGGTAATGCGCAACGGATTGGGCGTCCGCATCGGACAGTGAATGATTCTCCCGCTTCATCTGCGCGCCACGTGGACGCTGGTCTGTCTGCCCAAGCACTTTCATCTGGCTGATGACATAGTCTGCGTGTTGACCCGCCAACCGGGGCACCGCGCCCTTGCCCTCCCCGCCAGCACCGTGGCAAGCGCTGCACTGGGCGACGCCCGACTCGGGAATGCCGTTGCGGAAAATCGACTCACCACGGGCGTCCGATGTATCGGCATCCGCTCTCATTGGGCTCTGACTCGAAAAGTAGTCCGCCAATTCAGCGATCTGCGTGTCGGTCAAATGGGTCAACCCGCCCATGTACTGAGCCCCGGACTTATCGCTGCGGGTATGCAGTTTGAAGTCGCTCAATTGCAACTTCAGGTACTCCTTCTGCTGACCGGCCAACTTGGGGAACATCGGGGACACCGACTCCCCCGTCAGGCCATGACACAAGGAACACACTTGATCGGCCATGGCGATACCGGGCATGGGCGACACCTCTTGTGAGGTGTCCTCGTGGGTACTCGTGCAGCTCATGAGCGCAACGGCGCAGACCGCGACAACGCGATGCAATCGGTTGAATGTGCGCTTCATGCCACAGGTTTCCATGGTCCACGCCCTCGATATAACTATCGGCAGACACGTCCTTCACTGTGATTGCGAATCTCCCACGAGGCGCGCGGCTGACACCTCTGAATTGAGCTTAGCCAGACGTCGCCCCTCGACAGGTCACGAGCAACGAGTTGCTCAGCCTGATTCGCAATATTGTCCATCGCTTGCGCTCATATCCGGTGCCCCATCAAGACCTGGCTTAAACACTTTCTCTCAAGGCATTGCAGCCTTTGTTGATCAAACTCAACCATTCGCCTGAATCGGCGTGTAGGAATAATCGAACGTCGAACAGGCGACACACAGGATGGAGCTTTAACACCGTGTCGAGCGCCTGCGAATTGATTTTTGGCGGTTGAGCGTCTGATGGAGAACAAGCGCAATGCCGGTGGCAGTTACCTCACCATGGGATGGCCGTCATGACTAAACCCACTCAAGACTCGCTGGACACCTTCCATGGTTCACGTCGGCCCATCGACGAGGCCGCCATCGCGCCGATCCTGCGCCGATATGCGGAACCCTTGCCAACGCTGAACTCGGCGACGTTTGGTGAGATGTTCGATCGCTATGCGGATGCGCGCGTGGTGCTGATCGGTGAGGCCAGCCATGGCACCAGCGAGTTCTATAAAACCCGCGCAGCGATTACCCAAAGGCTGATTGAACACCACGGGTTCACGGTTGTGGCGGTGGAAGCCGATTGGCCGGACGCTTGCCATGTCGACCAGTACGTCCGGGGACTGGCCCGTTCGGCCTGGAAACGCCACATCTTCAGCCGATTTCCGACCTGGATGTGGCGCAACACCGAAGTGAGGGCCTTCGTCCACTGGCTGCATCACTTCAATCACCAGCACGGCCCTGAACGTCGTGTCGAATTCCGCGGGCTCGACGTTTACAGTCTGCGCAACTCCATCCATGAAGTGCTGAACTACCTGGACCATGCCGATCCGCGTTTGGCTCACGAAGCGCGCCAGCGCTACGGCTGCCTGACGCCGTGGCAGGATGATCCGGCGCTGTACGGCCACTTCGTCGAACGCGCCGGACTCATGCCCTGTGAGCAATCAGTGGTCGACCAACTTAACGCCATGCTGGCCGAACAATTGGCCGGACTTGTGCGCAATGACGAAGCGTTCTTCAACGCGGCGCAAAACGCCCGGGTGGTGCAGGCGGCGGAGCAGTATTACCGCGCGATTTATCGAGGCGCGACCGCCTCCTGGAACCTGCGGGACCGGCATATGTTCGATACTCTGCAGGCGCTGCTCAAACACCGGGGGCCGCAGGCCAAAGCCGTAGTCTGGGCGCACAACTCCCATATCGGCAACGCGGCCGCCACGGAAATGGGCTGGAAGGGTCAGTTCAATATCGGGCATCTGTGCCGCAGTGCTTTCGGGCGCGATGCCGTGCTGATCGGCATGGGCACCGACCGGGGCCAGGTGGCGGCTGCCGATGACTGGGACGGCGCCATGCTCATCAAGGACATCAGACCCTCGCACCCGGACAGTTGGGAACACCAGTTTTTCAAGGCCGGCGTGCCGGCGTCGTTGACCGACTGGCGAGACCCGCGCCGCAAAGAACTGCGCCATGCCTTGACCGGACCGCTACTGGAGCGGGCCATCGGAGTGATTTATCGCCCGGAGACCGAGCGCCGCAGCCATTACTTCGAGGCCTCGCTGGCCGAGCAGTTTGACGCCATGATCTGGATTGAACAGACCCGCCCCGTGAGCGCATTGGCGCTGCCGAAAAGCCAGGCCATCGAACCGGAAGACGAAACCTTTCCGTTCGGTGTGTGAGGCGCGTCATTCAAGTCCAGCTGTCGAGGTTGAAGTTCAAACATCGACATTGCCCCCAGTCGTACCGTCAGCAGCAGATTCTCGTTGCCAGGCGCGCTGCAACAACTCAATGACCTCTTCGTCCGAGGTCTGGGAAAAATTCAAATACCAATAACCGATCGAGACCATCCACTCAGGCACCAGCGGGCAGATCACTTCATCGACGTCGATGAGCAATGTCTCCACCGTTTCGAGCGGCGCAACCGGCACGGCGACGACGATGCGAGCAGGTGCTTGTTTTCTCACGGCCTGTATCGCAGCCATCATCGAGGCCCCTGTCGCCAGCCCGTCATCAATCAGAATCACCACCCGGTCCTTGAGTTGCACCGGCGGGCGGTTGCCCCGATACACCTGTTCACGACGCAACAACTCGCGTGTTTCTCGTGCGACCACGGCATCAAAACTGGCTCGATCAATCGGATGAGCACGCAGTGCATCTTCGTTGAGTATTTGAATGCCACCGCTGGCAATGGCGCCCATGGCGTACTCCTGATGAGACGGAACGCCAAGCTTGCGCACCAGCATCAGGTCCAGGTGAACATTAAGCGCCGTGGCCACTTCATAGGCCACCGGGACGCCGCCACGTGGCAACGCAAGGACGATGACATCCGGTCGATCCGCGTACTTGAGCAACGGTTCTACCAGACCTCGACCTGCCGCGGCCCGATCCTTCAAGGTCGTTTGCAATGAGGGACTCTGAGTCATGGAAGCCTCCCGGGCGATGACGCCTGCCGTTGTTTACCCATGGCTTTGCCCGCGCTAGACCGCCAGAACGTTGCAAGCCACTTGGTAAAGAATATGTTCAGTGGTGCTGCCCACAAGTTTTTCCAGGCCGTGATACTGAGCCCTGCCCATCACGATCACATCCACCTCCTGTTCGCTGGCAAATTCACTCAGCGCCGAGACGGGTTGTCCCAGAATGAAATGGTGACGATCGGCGGGCACACCGTAGCGATGGGCCAAGTTGAGAAACGATTGTTCATCGTTTCTGCGCAAATCCTGGGTCAGGTCAGACAGCGCCAGCCCGCCCATGTCCGTCATGTACACCGCCGAAATATCACAGGCATACAGCAGATGCAGTTCGGCCCCGCACTGTAACGCCACGCTGGTGGCCTGTTGAATGATCCGCTCGTTCAGCTCGCTGTTTGCAGGCGCTGTATCCGAAACGTCGACGGCCGCCACGACCTTGCGCGGCAAGGCATGAGCGTCCCCGCCCACCAGGTACACCGGCACCGGGCAATGCCGCAATAAACGCCAATCCAGCGGGGTGAAAAAAGCGCGCTTGAGCGCTGATTCGTGTTGGGTTTGCTTGATCACCAAATCAGGTTGCATTTCCGTGACGTGATCAAGGATGTCTTGCTGCAAGTCATCGGTCCAGGCCACCTCCATGGTGACCTCGATACCGCGACCCCGGAGGTTTTTTGCCTGGTTTTTCAGCCATTCGGTATGGTCCTGCAGGTAGCTTTTCCGAGCCTTCTCCCGCACGTTTTCTTCAAGCAGTGACAGGATCTCCACCGGCTTTGCCAACGCCGCAATATGCAAGCTCGCACCACTGGCCTTGGCCAAGGCGGCAGCATGGTTGATCGCCGGGGAATGGCGCAGGGCCGGGTTGATGATCAGTAACAGGCGTTGATATTGGCTCATGATCTGACTCCACACAGAGGGGGCTCGACGTCCACCACGGGCCCTTTGCCGAGACTGGCGCTGACGCCTGCGCCGGATCAGCACCAGCGTTGATTGAGCGTCCTCCGTTGAGGATTCTCTGGCGTTGATTTATGTCAAATCTGCGCGTGTGTCCCTTGCCCCTTAAACACTCATTTCGTCGCCGTTGATCAATAACCACCTGAATGGTCGCGTCTACACTGACCGCCCCCCGCAGCCATGTCAGCCATAGGGCAAGATGTCGTGGCGCCCCCCCCAAGCACTCAGTCTTTGCCCTGTTTCTGATCTAAATCAAACGGCTCCTGGACATTCTCGCCGACAGTAAAGTCAGCAGCCGCAACCTGACTTTCGAGGGATGCAGAAACTCAGGGCCAACCGCTCCATGCCCCCGACACGGGACCGTCATCTATCGGGGCGGCGGTAGTCTTCGTCGGCTGGAGGCTGTGGTCCCGTCCACTGATCTTGTAAGGCCAGGACCTGCTTTTTATTCTTTCAGGGTGGAGTGCAGCAAATGTTCGCCGTCCACCCTCAATTAAAGAGGAGGAGTAAACATGAGCAATTCCGTGAAAAAAATGCCGATAACGACTGAAGACAAAGCCAGTCAGCCCCCTATGACGACAGCAGACCTTTGGCGGCCTCTGGAAAAACTCCGGCAACAGGTCGATCAACTGTTCTCGGACTTTGGTCGCGGCCGGGGACTTTCCCCCTTCAGTCGTGGACTGTTCGATGTCGAGCCATTCTGGCCACTGGAACTGACCGGTCAGAGCCTGCCTGCGGTGGACATCACCGAGAAAGATAAAAGCTACGAAATCTCAGCCGAGCTACCCGGCATGGACCAGAAAAACATCGAGATCAAACTGTCCAACGGCAGCCTGATCATCAGAGGCGAGAAGAAAGAGGACAAGGAAGAAAAAAGGAAGGGTTATCACCTCAGCGAGCGTCACTACGGCTCCTTCGAACGGGTGTTCAACCTGCCCAAAGGCGTCGATGCCGAGAAGATCGAAGCGAGCTTCAGCAAAGGCGTGCTGCACGTCTCGTTGCCGAAAAAACCTGAGGCAATGAAAGCCGACAAGGTTATGCCGATCAAAGGCGAGTGAAACCCTGCAAGTCCAGCCCCTGCCGGGAAAACCGCGGGGGCTTTTTTTATCGGCTCGATGGCGTAGCAGGCGAATCGATCAGTACATTAACGACGGTCTCGATGGTCTCTCACTGGAGCCAGGGCAATGGCTTGACGATGGTCAAACTGCAAGGCGTGCGGTTCAACACACTCTCGGCAGTACTGCCGATGAACCGGTCAATCCCGCGTTGGTAGACCGCGCCCATCACCACCATGTCGAAGGCATTGCGTTGCGCGAAATGTGTAATCACCTTATGAGGAATACCTCTGAGCTGATGTCGACATTTTTGTTCGATACCGTAGCGCTCGGCCAGCACCTCGAAGGCTTCTGTCTGGGCATCGGTGACGGCGTTGCCCAGACTGGCTTTCAGGCTCTGTGTCGGCACACTCTCTGTGACGTCGCCCATCACCGACCAGTTACTGACGTTGAGCAGGTGCAAGGGCGCACCGCAGGAGGCTGCGAATGTCGAGGCCAGGTCGAGCATCCGGTCATTGAGCCCATGCGTCAGATCTTCCAGGTGCGATAGATCGATGGCCGCGAGGATCTTCGACGGCTTCGGATTTTCGGCGTCAGTCACCAGATGCAAATGAGCCGGACAGTCACGCAGCAACAGCCAGTCCAGAGGTCGATGGAAGGCGCGATCGAGTGCCGGAATCTGCTGGGTGTCCTTGATCACCAAATCCGCATGGAAGTCATTCACGTACTCAAGCATATGCGCCAGACTCGACTTGGCACAGACCACTTCAGTGGTCACCTGCAACCCGATACAGCGCTGAAACCGGGCTTGCTGCTCCAGCCAGTGACGATGTACCTGCAAGTAGCCCTCCCGTGCCTGGGCCATCGCATCGTGATCAAGCAGCCCGGCCAGCGCCAGTGCCTGCACATAGTCGAACGCGACGATGTGCAACACAGCCCCCGAGGCGCAGGCCAGTGCGCGCGCCCGGTCGAACGCCGGCGTACGGCTCATTTCGCAGGGGGCGATCAACAGGATCCGCTTGAGTTTCAGCATGACCTACCTCGTCCTCGGAACACCTTGCCTGCCTTGCCGCCCATTCTCTTGATGGCGGATTTCCTGCAAACCGGTTCCTTTATTTTCGAGTCGACTTTTGCGCCATCCGACTGGCACGAACATTGGCTTCATCGGCAGTGCGTTGCGCCTGGCTGGCCGCTTGCGCCGCTTGTTGCACCTTCACCATCGCTTCATCGGCGCGATGTCCTGCGGTCGTGGCATTGTTTTCCGCGGATTCGAGCCGCGCCTCGAATTCCTGAGTTTGCCGGTGACTGCAACCGGCAGTCGCAGCCAACAGGATGCTCAACAATGCAAAGGACAAGCGCTTGTTCATGACGGTGCTCCCTGGATTTAATGCGACTCGAAAGCTTTTGTTCAAGTATCTGGCGTTATCCCCTGAGGGCTCTGATTTTTGTCAACTAATTCAAGCTTTCAGAGGCTTTGTCCCTGCGACGCCCGCTCATGGAAGCCTTGTTGATGTAGCTCAATGACTTTCAGCCGCCCTGGGGTAGAAATGGGCACGTCCACCGCCGATGCTGATGAAGCTCGCCCGATACCGCTGGAGGCTCACCATGCTGGCAGTCACACTGATCAACACGCTAGTGGTCGTCATCGTCGTGGTGAACCATTACGAATGCCTGTTACGGCTGAACGACTGGCTGCCGCGTCTCAAGCTCTGGAGTCGCTTTCGGATTGTCGCCGGGGTCTTCGGTGCCCTGCTGGCCCACGCGATAGAAGTCTGGTGCTTCGCGCTGGCCTATTACCTGATGGCACGTTCCGGCGAATGGGGAACCCTGATCGGCAGTTTCGATGGCTCGTTCATGGACTGCGTGTACTTTTCCTTCACCACCTACACGACCATCGGCTTCGGCGATATTTCACCGGTGGGCAACCTCAAATACCTGACCGGCCTGGAAGCCCTGACGGGGCTGGTATTGATTACCTGGACGGCTTCGTTTCTGTTTCTCGAAATGCAGAAATACTGGAAGCGCAAATAACCGCCCCCTCGCTGCCAGGCCCGTTTCGACGTCTTTCTAGACAGCAAGGACGCTGCAAGGCACCTGATACAAAATATGCTCGGTGGTACTGCCCAGCAGCTTGTCCACTCCGTGGGACTGGACCTTGCCCATCACGATCACATCCACTTGATGCTCGCTGGCGAAGTCGCTCAGCGCCGTGACGGGGTGACCCTGTATGAAATGTCGCCGGTCCGAGCCCACGCCGTACCGAGCAGCTAAATGCAGGAACGATTTTTCCAGGTCTCTGCGCAGCGACTTGGTGAGGTCCGCGAGCGTCAGCCCACCCATGTCTGCCAGAAAAGCCGCGGAAATATCGCAGGCATACAACAGATGCAATTCGGCATCACACTGCAGCGCGAGGCCGCAAGCCTGCTCGATGATCCGGTCATTGAGCGCCTCGTCGGGTGACCCGGTATCCGACACTTCCACCGCGGCCACAACCTTGCGCGGCAAGGCGAAGCTGCTGGCTCCGATCAGGTAGACCGGTATCGGGCATTGACGCAGCAAACGCCAATCCAGCGGGGTGAAGAAAGCGCGTTTGAGCACCGATTCATGTTGCACTTCCTTGAGCAGCAAGTCGGGCTGCAATTGCGTGACGTTATCGAGAATGTCTTGCGACAGGTCATCAGCCCAGGTCACCTGCGTGGTCACGTCAATGCCCCTGCCACGCAACGTATGGGCCTGAGCCTTGAGCCAGTCCTCATGATCACGCCGATACACCTCCCGGGCCTGGTCACGGTCGCCTTCTTCAAGCAGCGACAACAATTTGAAGGAAGGAATCAAGGCGGCGATATGCAACTTCGCACCGCTGGCCTTGGCCAATGCCGCCGCATGGTTGATTGCCGGAGACTGGCGCAGGGCCGGGTTGATGATGAGTAGCAAGCGTTGATACTGACTCATGATTGACCTCCAGACAGGTGAATGTTCGACCGATGACCCAGCAGCGCGGGTCTCCACTGATCGACAGGGTTGATTCTGCGAGTCTGGCACCGGGAAAGACTTGATTTACCTCAAGTGTCCAAGCGGTGATGGACAGGTGCGCGGACCTTCGGGCGCTGGGGTTCGACGTTTGACGGGCATGGATCCATTCGTCTAATACCTTGTCCACAGGAACAATTAGCCTTACCTGGGACGCACAGGTAACTATGCTTTATAAGCTGACCCCGAGGGCTATATGAACATGCCTGACGCTCGTTCGTATCGAGACCATCATCTCAAGGCCGCCTGCTCCAACTGCAGCGTGTTGGAACTGTGCCTGCCGCTAGGCCTCTCCGGCCCGGAAATCGAGCAGCTCGATACGCTGATCGTGCAACGCGTCAAAGTCAAAAAAGGCGCCGCCCTCTATCGCGCAGGCGATCCGTTGCGATCGCTGTACGCCGTGCGTATCGGCTCGTTCAAGACCTGCGTGCTTTCGCTCGATGGTCGAGAGCAGGTCACCGGCTTCCAGATGCCCGGCGAAATGCTCGGCCTGGACGCCATCAGCACTGAACGGCACACCTGCGATGCCTACGCGCTGGAAGACAGCGAAGTCTGCCCTATCCACTTCGCTCACCTGGAAAAACTGGCCCATGAGCTGCCCTCGCTGCAGCACAACCTGAACAAAATATTAAGCCGCGAAATCGTCCGCGATCACGACATGCTGATGATGCTGGGCAACATGAACTCCGATGAGCGCCTGGCCGCGTTTCTGCTGAACCTGTCGCAACGGCTGAACCAGCGCGGGTATTCATCCCGGGATTTTGTCCTGAAAATGCGCCGCGAGGAAATCGGCTCCTACTTGGGCCTGCGACTGGAAACCATCTGCCGGGGCATCGCGCACCTGCGGGATCAGGGACTTGCGGAGATATCGGGCCGCGACGTCAAAATCCAGAACATGGATGGCCTCAAGCAGCTGGTCGCCGGTTGTCATCGCCACCAAAGCTAACCCCCTCTGACGCCGGAGAATCATCATGCGCGCCATGGTATTGCACAGGGCCGGCCATCCACTGCAACAGCAAGAACGGCCTGTGCCGACACCCGGTCCCCAGCAACTGCTGATCAAAGTCCTGGCCTGTGGCGTGTGCCGCACCGACCTGCACCTGGTCGACGGCGAGCTGCCTCAGGCGGTACTGCCGCGAGTGCCGGGGCATGAAATCGTTGGAGTAGTCACAGCGGTCGGAGCCGATGTCGCGCCCGACTGGATCGGTCGGCGGGTGGGCGTTCCGTGGCTGGGCTGGACTTGCGGTGAATGTGTGTTTTGCACCTCGGGCCGGGAAAACCTTTGTGATCATGCACAGTTCACCGGTTGTCATCTGGACGGCGGTTATGCCGAGTACACGGTTGCCGACCGGCGCTTCTGTTTCCCGATTCCCGAGGGGCTCTCGGACGTTCAGGCAGCACCGCTGCTGTGTGCCGGGCTGATCGGTTTTCGGGCGTTGCAAATGGCCAAGGGCACCCGCCATCTGGGTCTCTACGGGTTCGGCGCGGCGGCGCATCTGGCGATTCAGGTGGCGCGAGGCCGGGGGCAGAAGGTGTATGCCTTCACCCGCCCGGATGACAGCGAGGGCCAGGCCTATGCCCGCTCACTGGGCGCCGAGTGGGCCGGGCCTTCGGACCAGCCACCACCGCACCTGCTCGATGCCAGCCTGATTTTTGCCCCCGTCGGCGTGCTGGTGCCGCTGGCACTGGCGGTCACCGTCAAGGGCGGCTGCGTGATTTGCGCCGGCATCCATATGAGCGACATTCCCGCGTTTCCCTACCGGCTGCTATGGGGCGAGCGCAGCGTCCGTTCGGTGGCCAACCTGACCCGTGAAGACGGCACCACGTTTTTCCAGGAATTGGAGCACACGCCCGTGCACTGTGACGTCACCTGTTTTGCCCTGGCCGAGGCCAATCAGGCCTTGGCGTACCTGCGAGCCGGCCAGTTCAAGGGCGCCATCGTGCTCATCCCCTGACCGGGGACCTGACGGCAAGGATGCTGCCCGGCACCGAATAAAGGGCCCGTTCGGTGTTACTGCCAATGAACCGGTCGATCCCCACCCGGTGCACCGTGCCCATCACCACGACATCCGCCACGTATTGTTCGACAAACTCGTGGATCACGGGCACTGGCAACCCCATGATGAAATGCCGACGCTCCGGCGGTATGCCGTAGCGATCGGCCAACGTGACAAACGCCAGGTGCAAGGACTCGCGCAGTTCCTCGATGAAGTCCACGGTCCAGCCTCCACCGGCCAGCGGCGCGTCGCCATTGAAGGCTGGTGACAAGTCATAAGCGTAAAGCAGGTGCAGCGGGGCATCGCATTGCAAGGCCAAGGCGTTGGCGGTCTGAATGATGGTGTCATTCAAACCGTTGATCTGGGTGGAAGGATCGAACGGGTCCACCGCCGCCACGACGCGGTGCGGCAAGCCGTAACGGGTCTGGTTGACCAGGTGCACCGGGACCGGGCATTCGCGCAGCAAATGGCAATCGAGCGGTGTGATGAACACCCGTTTCAGCAGCGGCTCCAGGGTGACGTCCTTGATCAGCATGTCGGGCTTGAGGTCTTCGACCGTTTTCAAAATATCCAGCAGCGGATGCGTGGTAAACACCACGTCGACCGTCACGTCCAGCCCCAGATCGTTGAGTCGGTCGAGCTCATCGGCGGCCCAGCGACGGTAACGGCGCAAATACCCCTGATACCGTGCGTCGTCGATTTTTTCTTCCCACAAATGCACGACCGGTGCCGGTTCGACAAAGGCCCGCACGGCCAGCACGGCACCGCTTGCCTTGGCCAGAGCCACGGCCCGCAGCATGGCTGGGGACTGATGCAGGGTTTGGTCGGCGACCAGCAACAAACGTTGATACTGACCCATCACACACCTCGGCTCGACGACGGTCGTTGTGGACCGCCAGGCTCCAAGCGTGCACGTGTTGCCCCCTCTGCCAGGTTGATTTACATCAAATACCGGCAAATGAACGTCCTGCGTCACGACTCTCTGATCCAGATCAGATTCAAGCCCGGCCATCGGCGTAGAAAGGAGTGAACTGTACGGTTCACCACCGCGCACCTTTCAAACCGGATGGAGGATCACCCCATGCTGACTGTGAAAGACCACAATGACCGGGCCGCCGCCGCTTACGCCTCAGTCACCGGACAACACTGGATCGAATCGCTCAAGGACGGTCGTCATGTGCTGATACGACCGCTGACGGAAAAAGACCGCGACCGTGAATACGCCTTCATCAAACGGCTGTCCCCCGAGTCTCGGCATATGCGCTTTCTCGCCCAGATCAACGAGCCCGGTGCCGCGATGCTCAATCAGTTGATGGACACCGACAACAAACAGCGGATGGCCTACGTCGCGCTGGCCCATGAAAATGGCCAACTGATCGAGATCGGTGTCAGCCGCTATGCCGCCACGACCGAGAAAGAATGTGAATGCGCGGTGACGGTCGCCGATGAGTGGATGCACCTGGGCCTGGGAACGTTGCTGATGGAGCATCTGATCAAGGCTGCACGCAAAAATGGCTTTACCCAGTTGTACTCGGTGGATGCCGCCAGCAATGCGCCGATGCGTGACCTGGCCAAAGCGCTCGGTTTCCAGACAAGCAATGACCCTAACGACAGCCATCAGGTCATTCACCGTCTTTACCTGTAAAAAATCGCCCCGCGATGTTCCGGCCAACGGTTCATCGCGGGGCGATCCAGTCTTCAGGATTGCAGCGTCTTGCCCGGCTTGATGGCCAGCACACTGCAGGGCGCGCGGTGCAGCAGTTGCTCTGCCGTGGTGCCCAACAGAATGTTCAATTTGTTGTGCTGCACCGTGCCCATGACAATGACATCCGTGTGATGCTCGGCGGCAAAGTCACAAATACTGTTCAGCGGTGAGCCTTCGATGAAGTGCCGGGACGCTGGAGGCACACCATGACGTTCGGCGAGGGACGCAAAGGCGTCGTGCTGCGCCGTTCCCAACGCTTCATAAATACCGGTGGCCAGCGGCAGTGCGCCAAAGCCCATGTCCTGGGCATACACCGCCGCCCAGTCATACACATGCAGCAGTTCCAGTCCCGCATCACACAGGGCGGCCAGCTTGGCGGCCGCGTCGACAATCTGATCGTTGAATATCCGATCCTGGTCTTCGCTGCGCAACACATCGACGATGGCCAGGACGTTGCGTGGCTTGGGATTGAGGGCATTGGTCACCAAGTGCACCGGCACCGGACAATCGCGCAGCAACTGCCAGTCCAGCGGCGTGAAGAACACCCGTTTCAGCGCCGACTCTTCCTGGGCGTCCTTGACGATCAGCGCCAGGGACATCTCGTTGACGAAGTGCATGATTTCTTCGTATGGATGCTGCACCCAGACCACCTCGCTGGTGACCTCCACCCCGTGCCGGCTGAGCAGCCCGGCTTGTTCGGTGAGCCATTGCCGATGGGTGTGCAAGTACCCTTCACGCGCCAGATTTATTTGCTCGGGGGCGAACAGGCCCGCTACCGCCAGGGCCTGCAAATAATCGAACGCCACAATGTGCAACGGCATCTGCATCGCGTGCGCCAACGCGGCGGCCCGGTCGAACGCTGGCGTGCGGGTCATGGCTGAGGGAGCAATTAACAGTAAGCGCTGAATCTGCGACATGGGGCACCTCGACAGGCGATCATCGGCTGGGGTCAGTAGCGTTTCAGAATGCACGCTCCCAGCCCCGGACCAGTTGATCTTTATCAGTTTCGCCGTCCCTTTTTCATGAAGCGCGGATACCTCAAACCCCCTCTGACAACCACGCGTCGTGCCGTCCCCCGGCACGCTACTCCGGATTGACAAAGATCAAGCGGCGACGGCAATAGCGGCGCCAATCTTGTTATCAGGTACACGCGCCATCCAACCCTCGTGGCCATTTCGGCCAGTTTCTGTGCGCCAAGGGAGCATTGTCATGTCCGAGCAATCACGTTTCATGCTGGTCGTCTCACCCCTGATGGAAAACAGCCCCGCGTTCGACCGCGCCGCCGCACTGGCCAAGGCAGAAGACGCCGCGTTGCACATCGTGGCCTTCGATTACCTGGAAGGCCTGGCGACCGCCGGCCTGGTCAATGAGCAGGCGCTGGAGCAGATGCGCCTCGGTTACCTCGAGCGCCATCGCCAATGGCTGGAAGACCAGGCACGGCCGTTGCGCAAAATCGGTGTGACCGTCACCACCGAAGTGGTCTGGGTTGAAAAGCCCTTGAAGGAAATCCTGATACATCTCAAAGAGCAGCCAATGGCCCTGCTGATCAAGGCGCTGGAACATGAAACGGTGTTTTCGCGCATGATGTTTACTCCCCTGGACATTCACCTGCTGCGCGAATGCCCGGTGCCGCTGCATTTTGTCAGTCATATGCAGCACGCATTGCCGCGCAGGATTGTCGCGGCGGTCGACCCGTTTCATCGCGACGCTCAGTACGAAGACTTCAACGACCGCATCCTGCATGAAGCGGTGAAGCTGGCGACGGCATGCAACGCCCAGCTCGACGTGGTTTATGCCTACGACCTGTCGTCGATCGGCGCCGATGAATTCGGCTTCGACGACGCCACCAGATTCTTCTCCTCGAAAACCGCCAAGACCCTGTTCGACGCCCAGGGCGAAGCCTTTAACGAACTGGCCGAGCGCAACGGCATTCCACCGGAGCAGCGCCACATGGTCATGGGCAACCCGGCCAAGGTCCTGGCCAGTTATGCCGATGCCTACAACGTCGACGTGATCGTCATGGGACGGGTTGGCCACCGTGGCTTGGGCCGCTTGATTGGCAGTACGGTCGAACACCTGCTCTATAAAATGCCTTGCAGCGTTTGGGTGGTCTCGCCGCAAGAACTCGCCGATTGATACAACGTGGCGCAAATCAACAAGGGCTGCCGTATGAATGGCAGCCCTTTTTTTAATTTCTCCATTCGGATAAAGCCACCTTCCCTGTCCATTGGTCGATCCAGCATTGCTCTACAGATTCAATATAGATATTTTTGGATCTAAGGATTCACTATGAGGCATCGAACATGGCAGTCCCCCTCCAGGCACAAACACTCACCAAGGCCCAGTGCGTCACGGGTCTGCGTGCGGCGGTCGGCATACTCGACAAATGGCGCGCCTCCAGTGATCAGGCCTGTCGCATCCTGCGCATTTCGCGTAGCACCTACACCCGCGCCCGGCAGCGCGATGTGCAATGGACAGTGTCCCTGGACGCGGACCAGATGCAGCGCATCAGTTTTGTACTCAACATCCATGCCGCACTGCGCCTGGTTTTCGATAACCCGGAAAACGTCTACGGGTTCCCGTCGATGGCCAATCACAACGAGTTCTTCAACGGACGCAGCCCGCTCGAGATCATGGCGCAAGGCGACATGATTTCCTTGTATGAAACCTTCCGGCGCATTGACGTGCTGCGTGGCGCGCAATGGTAGAAATCAATCAACTGGCCGCGTGTGCCGGCGAGCGCTTACAGGCCTACCGACTGGTCAATTCCAAGTATCCACCCGTGGCGTTGTTCGACGATGTGGCGGATGCGGAAGCATTTGAAGTCCTGTATCAGATTCAGGCATTGACCAACCCCAGGTTGAAAAATGAAGTGGGCCATCTTGAGTGGATCGCGCGCGATCAGATCCCGTTCGGCATCCCTGGCTGCTCCTATGCCACCGCGCCGTTCACCCACGTCAACCCGGCCGGTTCACGGTTCAGCGATGGCAGCTTCGGGGTGTTGTACCTGGCCGACACCCTGGAAACGGCACTGGCCGAAGTCCGTCATCACCAAAGCCTGTATTGGTCGAATGTGCCGAGTCTCAACTATGAGCGCTTCGTTTTTCGCGGACTGTCCTGCAGCTTTGTCGACACAGACATGAAAGACGCTGCGCTCATTGCGCTGACCGATCCTGTGTACGCGCCTGATGATTACACCCATTCCCGTCGGCTCGGTCGCTCAATCAAAGAATCCGGCGTGCCCGGCCTGCGTTACCGGTCCGTGAGAATGCAAGGCAGTCACTGCTGGGCGCTGATGACACCGAAACCGGTCTTATCAATCATTCAGGCAGCGCACTACGAGATGGTCTGGAACGGCCAGATCACCAGCGTCAGCAAGATCAGCGAAGCCTGAGCACGACAAGATCAACGGGACGCCATTACCGCAATGACCAAAACCTGCCTGCCGCGTTAATATCCGCGAGATTGGGTTCACACCATCAAGGAGAATCAAAGGCATGTCCGGACTCGACACTTCCCTGCAAGACACCGCAGCGCCTGAAGGCGTGTGTTATGGCTGCGGCGGCAGCAATCCGCACGGGCTGCACATCAAGAGCTTCTGGCATGAAGACGGCATCCACGTCATGGCCGAACACACGCCCGACGCCATGTATTGCGGCTGGCCCGACCTGGTGTACGGCGGGTTGATCGCGATGCTGGTGGATTGCCATTCAAACTGGACAGCGATGGCCTATCACTACCGGATGGAACACCGCGACACGGCAAGCCTTCCGCGCATCAATTGCGTCACCGGTAACCTTGGCATCAAGTTCATCAAACCGACACCGATGGGTGTACCACTGACCTTGCGTGCAAAAGTGGAAGGCGAAGTCGGACGCAAAAGTCGGGTCATTTGCGAGGTCTACGCCGGGGACGTGCTGACGGCCATTGGCGACTCGGTTTTTGTTCGCGTAGACGCCGCGCAATTGGCAGACAGTGCGCGCGTAACGCCTGAATAAATCCCTTGATTGTGAATCGTGAGCCCAAGAGGTTGTCCATGCCCCGCTTCCCACATTTACCGCAACTGCTGACCTGTGCCCTGCTCGGTTTATTCGTGTGCAGCACACAGGCCAGCACGCCCTCCTCTGCACCCGACAGTTTGCAGCCGCTGCTGGTCACGATGAACGAGCGCTTGAACATCGGCGATCTCGTGGCGCTGACCAAGTGGGACAGTGGCAAGCCGATTCAGGACAGTGCCCGGGAAGCGCAAGTGATCGCCAATGCCAGGAAAATGGCCGTTGACCGTCAACTCGACCCGGATGAAGTCGCCGAGCTGATCTCCGCACAGATAAAGGCCAGCAAACTGGTGCAGTACGGGCTGATCGCTCAATGGCAAGCGGCCGGCAAGGCGCCGGACACCCCGCGGCCTGACCTCGCCGGACAGATCCGGCCTCAGCTTGATGAGTTGCAAAACCGTCTGTTGCAGCAATACGCTGACTTTGCCGCCTATCGCAAGGATCCGAATTGCCCGAGCTGGTTGGGTAAGGCGCGAGCCCGCTTGATCAAGGATCAATTGCACGGGCAGGCCCTGATTCGTGCCACCGGCGAGTTGTGTGTCGCGAGTCAGTGAGCTTTTGATCGAACAGGGCGTTGGCTGAAGGGATAGGTTTGCAGCTTGGACCAAGAACAAGCGTGGCCTTATCCGCCTGATGTTGTTCACTGTTTTTGGGTTGGGGTTGGGGTTGGGTGCATATCCGTTGCTGCGGTAACGGCGGCTGTTGGTTCCGCTTTTACAGCGGGTCACTTGGAGAAGCGCCAAGTAACCAAGCGCTT
>NZ_JARVSN010000033.1:0-28713 GCF_030209165.1 Pseudomonas sp. fls2-241-R2A-110
GAACCAATAGCCGCCGTTACCCCAAAAACGGATATGTCCCCAACCCCAACCCCAAAGTGAACAGCATCAAGCCCCACTTCCGCTTTTTGACCGCAGTCGGTTGCCGTCCCAAACAAAGCTGACTAACATGTCAAAAAATTCATCCTATGATTGGATGAAAGGGCGAATTCCATGTCAGACATTTCACCATTAGTTAAGCGATCCCTGGTCGATCAAGCGCTCGACCTGCTGCGCCGGCGCATCAATGAAGGCATTTGGCAGGTCGGCCAGCGCTTGCCCACCGAGCCAGAGCTGTCCGCCGAGTTGGGCATCAGCCGCAACACCGTGCGTGAAGCCATGCGCGTGCTGGCGTTTTCCGGTTTGATCGAAATCCGCCAGGGCGACGGCAGTTACCTGCGGGCAGTGGTCGATCCGCTCGATACCCTGAAAGCCTTGTCCCGTTGCTCCCATGAGCAGGCCCGTGAGACTCGGCACATCCTTGAGGTCGAAGCCATCGGGCTCGCCGCGCTACGCAGAACCGATGAAGACCTGATGGCGTTGCGTGAAGCGCTGGGCGTCAGTGGCAGCCATTACCACGGCGATCTCGACAGCTACATCGCCTGCGACCTGATGTTTCACCGCCGCCTGGTGGACGCCGCGCACAACCCGGCCCTCAGCGAGCTGTATCGCTATTTCTCCAGCATCATCGGCGCGCAGTTGCGCCAGACGCTGAACATCACGCCTCGACGCCAAGAGGTGTTCGACCTTCATATCGAACTGCTTGATGCCGTCGAACAACGCGACCCTGAACGGGCCAAAGCCCTGTCGAGGCAGTTGATCAATGAACCTTGAAACCGAGAACTCCATGTCCAGCCGCAACAGCAACATCACAACGCCCAAGCGAACAGCGGAGCTCGAAGAGCTGCTGATCGACGCCGAGGCCGATGACGAAGCGGTCCAGCAAAGCCACCCGATACTGCGCCGTCCGTGGCTGTTGCTATTGGGGTTGATTCTGGTGGCGCTGAACCTGCGCCCGGCGCTGTCGAGCATGGCGCCGATGCTCAGCGAGGTCTCGAAGACTCTTGGTCTATCGGCAGCCCAGGCCGGTTTGCTGACGACATTGCCCGTGCTGTGTCTTGGCTTGTTTGCTCCGCTGGCACCCGTGCTCGCGCGGCGTTTTAGCGCCGAGCGAGTGGTGCTGGGGATTCTGTTGATGCTGGCCGGCGGGATCATCCTGCGCAGTTCGTTCGGTGAAATCGGCCTGTTTGCCGGCAGTGTCTTAGCGGGCGCCAGCATCGGTGTCATCGGCGTTTTGTTACCGGGTATCGTCAAGCGCGATTTCCCGAAACAGGCCGGGGCCATGACCGGTGTCTACACCATGGCGCTGTGCCTGGGGGCCGCGATGGCGGCAGGCGCGACGGTGCCGCTGAGTGAGCATTTCGACAAGAGCTGGGCTCTGGGTCTCGGATTCTGGGTGGTGCCAGCGTTGGTCGCGGCGATTTTCTGGTTGCCACAAGTCGGTCAAAAACACGGTTCACATAACGTTGCGTACCGGGTTCGCGGCTTGTTGCGAGATCCGCTGGCCTGGCAAGTGACGCTTTATATGGGCCTGCAATCGTCGCTGGCCTACATCGTGTTCGGCTGGTTGCCGTCGATCCTGATCGGTCGCGGCCTGACCCCGACGCAGGCGGGCCTGGTGCTGTCGGGATCGGTCATCATCCAGCTCGCCAGTTCACTGGCGGCGCCTTGGCTGGCGACGCGCGGCAAGGATCAACGGCTGGCGATTGTGGTGGTCATGCTGCTCACGCTCGGTGGTCTGTTCGGTTGCCTCTACGCACCGATCGAAGGGCTGTGGGGCTGGGCGATTCTGCTCGGTCTGGGGCAGGGTGGTACGTTCAGCCTGGCGCTGACCCTGATTGTGCTGCGCTCGCGCGATTCCCATGTCGCGGCCAACCTGTCGAGCATGGCTCAGGGCTTTGGCTATACGCTGGCATCGATGGGGCCATTCGCGGTCGGTATCGTGCATGACTGGACCGGAGGCTGGACGGCGCTGGGCTGGATCTTCGGCGTCATCGGTCTCGGCGCAATCATCGCTGGCCTCGGTGCCGGGCGCTCGTTGTACGTTCAGGTCGAAAGCGAAAGAATCTGACCTGCGCGCACTGTCCGTATTCGGCCCACGAATGCCGATAGTGTTCCTCGCATTTGTTGACTATCGTGCAGGCAATCCTGCAAACGTTCGGAGCTTGCCCATGAGTGATGCCCACAGCGCATTGATCACCCGTTTCTACCAAGCCTTCCAGCGGCTGGATGCCGAGGCCATGAGCGCCTGCTATACCGATGACGTGGTGTTCAGTGATCCGGCGTTCGGCGAGCTTCGCGGTCGTGATGCCGGTGACATGTGGCGCATGCTCACCACCCGGGCGAAAGATTTTTCGCTGACCTTTGATAATGTGCGAGCCGATGAGCGCACCGGCGGCGCGCATTGGGTGGCGACGTACCTGTTCAGCCAGACCGGCAACATCGTGGTCAACGACATTCAGGCGCGCTTCGTGTTTCGCGACGGCAAGATCTGCGAGCACCACGACAGCTTCGATATGTGGGCCTGGTCCCGGCAAGCGCTGGGGTTCAAGGGGTTGCTGTTGGGCTGGACGCCAGCGGTGAGAAACGCCGTTCGCGCTCAGGCCTTGAAGGGGCTGAAGGCATTCCAGGCCAGTCGCTGATAAGATCGCGGCTTGTTTCCTTTCAAGCCTTGATCGTCACGTGAACACCCTCAGCGAAATCCCTGTCGATGCCGATGCGCCGGTGAACAAACCCTGGTTCGTCTACCTCGTTCGCGCCGCCAATGGTTCGCTCTACTGCGGGATCAGCGATGATCCCGTGCGTCGATTCGCGACTCACCAGAGCGGCAAGGGCGCGCGGTTTTTCCTCTCCAG
Organism: Pseudomonas sp. fls2-241-R2A-110; assembly: GCF_030209165.1. Lineage (NCBI taxonomy): Bacteria > Pseudomonadati > Pseudomonadota > Gammaproteobacteria > Pseudomonadales > Pseudomonadaceae > Pseudomonas > Pseudomonas sp. fls2-241-R2A-110. The sequence continues at coordinate 2,913 of NZ_JARVSN010000033.1, forward strand.
CCCGGCCGTGGCCTTGGTCTACACCGAGGCCTGCCGTGACAAAAGCGAAGCGTTGCGCCAGGAACGCTTGATCAAAAAACTCAAGAAAAGCGCCAAGGAATGCCTGGTCGCGAGCGCGGCTTCGGGCTTATCAACCTGACTGATAAGTGCCCATCAGGCAGATCTGTAGGCTGCCTGCCGATTGCGCGCTAAGCTGCGGATTCCCTATCCGTGCGGCGGAGCCGAGCATGTCCGAGCTGATTCTTCACCATTACCCGACGTCCCCTTTCGCTGAAAAGGCCCGCCTGCTGCTGGGCTTCAAGGGCCTGTCCTGGCGGTCGGTAAAGATCCCGCCGGTGATGCCCAAACCCGACCTGACCGCATTGACTGGCGGTTACCGCAAAACGCCTGTGCTGCAAATTGGCGCGGATATTTATTGCGACACGTCGTTGATCGCCCGTCGACTGGATCAGGAAAAAGCCCTGCCGGCGTTCTTCCCCGAAGGTCAGGAAATGCTTGCCGCGACCTTCGCTGCCTGGGCCGATTCGGTGGTCTTCCAGCACGCGGTGAGCCTGGTGTTTCAGCCGGAATCGATCGCTGTACGCTTCGGCCATTTATCATCTGAGGCGATCAAAGCGTTCATTGCCGATCGCGCCGGATTGTTCAGCGGCGGTAGCGCTACGAGGTTGTCCGCCGAGCAAGCCAGGCATCAATGGCCAACCCTCATGGGGCGTCTTGAGCAGCAACTTCAGCGTGAGGAGGGCGACTTCCTGTTTGGCGAGCCGTCAATCGCTGACTTTGCCCTGGCTCATCCATTGTGGTTCCTCAAAGCCACGCACGTGACAGCCCCCTTGGTTGATGCGTATCCAGCGGTGTCGGCGTGGTTCGGGCGTGTGATGGGGTTCGGGCACGGCGCGTTCAGCGAGATGACTTGCGAGGAAGCATTGGCCGTGGCGCGCAATGCCACGCCAGCTGCGTTGCCGGATGAGCAATTTGATGAGCCGAATGGTTTTGAAGTGGGTCAACACGTGGTGATTGCAGCCACCGATTACGGCGTTGACCCGGTGGCTGGAGAGCTGTTGTTTGCAGGCCGCGAGGAATTGATTGTGCGCCGTGAAGACGAGCGCTGCGGCGTGGTGCATGTGCACTTTCCGCGTTTTGGCTTCCGCATCGAAAAACACTGACGAACCAATTTGGGAGCGAGCCTGCTCGCGATAGCGGTGTGTCAGTCACGATAATATTGAATGTGCCGCCGCCATCGCGAGCAGGCTCGCTCCCACAGTGTTATTTCAGTGCGGCGAGAATTTCGTCCGGGTCATAGCCGCGAATCAACGTGCCATTCACATCGATCAGCGGAATCCCGCGCCCGCCAAGCGCTTCATAGGCCTTGCGTGCCTCGGCGTCCTTCTCGATGTCGAATTCCTTGTACGGAATGCCTTTCTGATCGAGAAAACGCCGGGTCAGTTTGCAGTAGCCACACCAGTCGGTGGCGTAGAGCACGACGTTGGCCTTGGCCTGGGTCTGCTCGGACACAGCCTGCGAAGGATGGAACACCCGTTCGATCTTGCCCCAGTTCTGATAGACCACGACCACCAGCAGGATCAGCAGGCATTTCTTCAGTACGCCGCCCAACATCAGTTGCGTCGCTTGAGCTGATCGGTCAACTGCGTCGGCAAGCCTTTGATGATCAGCGTGCCGGCTTCTTCGTCGTATTCGATCTTCGAGCCCAGCAGGTGCGCTTCGAAGCTGATAGACAGGCCTTCAGCGCGTCCGGTGAAGCGACGGAACTGGTTCAAGGTGCGCTTATCCGCCGGGATCTCCGGGGACAAGCCGTAATCCTTGTTGCGGATGTGATCGTAGAAAGCCTTCGGGCGTTCTTCGTCGATCAATTCCGAGAGTTCTTCCAGACCCATGGGCTCGCCGAGCTTGGCCTGGCTGCTGGCGTAATCGACCAGGGTCTTGGTCTTTTCGCGAGCCGACTCTTCCGGCAAGTCTTCGCTTTCCACGAAATCGCTGAACGCTTTCAGCAGTGTGCGGGTTTCACCGGGGCCGTCGACCCCTTCCTGGCACCCGATAAAGTCCCGGAAATACTCTGAAACCTTTTTCCCGTTCTTGCCTTTGATGAACGAAATGTATTGCTTGGACTGCTTATTGTTCTGCCACTCGGACACGTTGATCCGTGCCGCCAGGTGCAACTGGCCCAGGTCGAGGTGCCGGGACGGCGTCACGTCCAGCTCATCGGTCACAGCAACGCCTTCACTGTGGTGCAGCAGTGCGATCGCGAGGTAGTCGGTCATGCCCTGTTGGTAGTGTGCAAACAGCACGTGGCCGCCCACAGAGAGGTTCGACTCTTCCATCAGCTTTTGCAGATGCTCGACCGCCACCCGACTGAAGGCGGTGAAATCCTTGCCGCCCTCGAAGTATTCCTTCAGCCAGCCACTGAACGGGTGCGCGCCGGATTCGGCGTGGAAGAAACCCCAGGCCTTGCCTTGTTTGGCGTTATAGCTTTCGTTGAGATCGGCAAGCATGTTCTCGATGGCGCTCGACTCGGCCAGCTCCGAATCGCGAGCATGGAGAACTGCAGGTGTGCCGTCGGGTTTTTTGTCGATCAGGTGGACGATGCAATGACGGATCGGCATGGGCTTCTCGGCTGATTGAAGAGAGGAGGGCGTGCTCCCCCAAAAAGTGCCAAGTGTACCGCAACCACTGGTTTTGGCGCGGCGCGAAGGGCAATTCGCAGGTGTCCAGCGACCCTTATGCAGTTTTTTGCTGTTTTAGAGCAATAAAGCTGACCAAATGGGTAGCTAGAGGCGGATATTTCCCCGTCTCTGTGCTAGTTTTGCCCCGTCTTACGCGAAGTCACTGCGTTAAGCGTGCATTCAGCATTTGTCAGGTCGAACCAAACCCTGATTTCGGTATCTATAACCCCGATCCCGTGGTTATTGGCCGAGGGTGCCAGATCCAGAAGATCGGGCTCGATGGCTGACACTGCACTCTGCAATCCATATGAATTTGATAGGGAAGGAACACTACATGGCTCTTACTAAAGACCAACTGATCGCCGACATCGCTGAAGCTATCGACGCGCCAAAAACCACCGCGCGTAACGCTCTGGACCAACTGGGCCAAATCGTTGCCGATCAGCTGGAAAACGGCGGCGAAATCACTTTGCCAGGTATCGGCAAACTGAAAGTGACTGAGCGTCCTGCCCGTACCGGCCGTAACCCTTCGACTGGCGCTGCCATCGAAATCGCGGCCAAGAAAGTTATCAAGCTGGTTGTGGCCAAAGGCCTGACCGACGCTGTTAACAAGTAAGACTTGTTAAAAAAAACCGTGCTCCGGAGCAATCCGGGCACGGTTTTTTTGTGCCTGCGATTCAGTGATTGACCCGCCAACCCTATGTGGGAGCGAGCCTGCGCGCTCCCACCGTTGATCTGCTGTGGTCAGTTACTCAGCTTTTTTTAACCCAGCGCTCGCGCCACACTTGTTGCTCGGACTTGGTCTGGAACGTCCAGGCGACGAAGCGGCTTTGCTTCTGGCCCTGAGACATTTCCACCACCTGGCTTTCCAGCACGCCGGCCTTTTTCAGCGCGGTCTGGATGGCTGGCAGGTTTGAGGCTTTCGACACCAGGGTGCTGAACCACAGCACTTTGTGCTGGAAGTGCGCGCTCTCGGCGATCAACTGCGTAACAAAGCGTGCTTCGCCACCCTCACACCACAGTTCTGCCGATTGGCCACCAAAATTCAGCACCGGCAGTTTGCGTTTCGGGTCGGCGCGGCCCAGTGCGCGCCATTTACGCTCACTGCCTTTGGTCGCTTCATCCATCGAAGCGTGGAACGGCGGGTTGCACATGGTCAGGTCAAAGCGTTCGCCGGGTTCAAGCAGGCCCAACAAGATGTGCTTGGGATTGCTTTGCTGGCGCAACTGGATGGCTTTGTTCAAACCGTTGGATTGCACGATGGCTTTGGCGGCGGCGACGGCTGTCGGGTCGATTTCCGAGCCGAGGAAGTGCCAGCGGTAATCGCTATAGCCGATCAACGGATAGACGCAGTTGGCGCCCATGCCAATGTCGAGGACCTTGACCGGTGCGCCGCGCGGGATTTCGCCGTCGTTGACGCTGGCCAACAAGTCGGCAAGGAAGTGCACGTAGTCGGCACGGCCCGGAACCGGTGGGCACAGGTAATCGGCCGGGATGTCCCAGTGGGCAATGCCATAAAACGACTTGAGCAACGCCCGGTTGAACACACGCACCGCGTCGGGGCTGGCGAAATCGATACTTTCCTTGCCGTACGGGTTGATGATCACGAACTTCGCCAGTTCCGGCGTGGTTTTGATCAGCGCCGGGAAGTCGTAGCGACCCTGGTGGCGATTGCGCGGATGCAGGCTGGCCTTTTCACGCGGTTCCACGGCTTTGGCCGGGGTGGCGGTGACAGGCTTCTTGCGCGCAGGTTTCGGTGTGCGGGGGGCGTTCATGGGTGTGGTCGATTCGGGTATGGCTAAAAGTGGCGGGTATTGTCCCACATCCTGCCGTTGTGAACCCAATTGTGACAAACACCACATTCCCCCTGTAGGAGTGAGCCTGCTCGCGATGGCTGCGTGTCAGGTAACGATGATGTCGGCTGATGGACCGCCATCGCGAGCAGGCTCACTCCTACAGGGGGGTATTCGGCGTATGAAGGAATGTGGCCGGCATAAAAAAGGGAGGCCGCATGGGCCTCCCTGTTTCAATGCGATGTGCCGTTACAAACTGGCAATCCGCGCATGTTGCTCGGCCAACTTGCCCAAGGCCTGTTCGGCCTCAGCCAGTTTGGCGCGTTCCTTGTCGATGACTTCGGCCGGGGCCTTGTCAACGAACGCTGCGTTGGACAGCTTGCCGCCCACGCGTTGCACTTCGCCTTGCAGGCGCAGGATTTCCTTGTCCAGGCGTGCCAGTTCGGCGTCTTTGTCGATCAGGCCGGCCATCGGCACCAGCACTTCCATCTCGCCAACCAGTGCGGTGGCGGACAGCGGTGCTTCTTCGCCGGCAGCCAGAACAGTGATCGACTCGAGTTTGGCCAGTTTCTTCAGCAGGGCGTCGTTCTCGGTGAGGCGACGCTGATCTTCGGCACTGACGTTTTTCAGGAACAGGGTCAGGGGCTTGCCCGGGCCGATGTTCATTTCGCCACGAATGTTACGGGTGCCGAGCATCAGGCCCTTGAGCCATTCGATGTCGTCTTCGGCCGCCGGGTCGATGCGCGCTTCGTTGGCCACAGGCCAAGGTTGCAGCATGATCGTCTTGCCTTCGATACCAGCCAGCGGCGCGAGGCGCTGCCAGATTTCTTCGGTGATGAATGGCATGAACGGGTGCGCCAGGCGCAGTGCGACTTCCAGCACCCGAACCAGCGTGCGACGGGTGCCACGCTGACGCTCTACCGGGGCATTTTCGTCCCACAGCACAGGCTTGGAGAGCTCCAGGTACCAGTCGCAATACTGGTTCCAGATGAACTCGTACAAGGCTTGCGCCGCCAGGTCGAAGCGGAACTGGTCAAGTTGACGGGTCACTTCGGCTTCGGTGCGTTGCAGCTGCGAAATGATCCAGCGATCCGCCAGGGACAGCTCGTACGCCTCGCCGTTCTGGCCGCAGTCTTCGCCCTTGTCCAGAACATAACGCGCGGCGTTCCAGATCTTGTTGCAGAAGTTGCGATAGCCTTCGACGCGGCCCATGTCGAACTTGATGTCGCGGCCGGTGGAGGCCAGCGAGCAGAAGGTGAAGCGCAGCGCGTCGGTGCCATAGCTGGCAATGCCGTCAGCGAACTCGTCGCGGGTCTGCTTCTCGATCTTCTTCGCCAGTTTCGGCTGCATCAGGCCGGAGGTGCGTTTCTGCACCAGCTCTTCCAGCTCGATGCCGTCGATGATGTCCAGCGGGTCCAGGACGTTGCCCTTGGACTTGGACATTTTCTGGCCCTGGCCATCACGTACCAGACCGTGAACATAAACGGTCTTGAACGGAACCTGAGGCGTGCCGTCTTCGTTTTTCACCAAATGCATGGTGAGCATGATCATCCGGGCAACCCAGAAGAAAATGATGTCGAAGCCGGTCACCAGCACGTCGGTGGAGTGGAATTTCTTCAGGAATTCAGTCTGCTCTGGCCAGCCGAGCGTGGAGAACGTCCACAGCCCCGAACTGAACCAGGTGTCGAGAACGTCGTTGTCCTGTTGCAGCGCGACGTCCGGGCCAAGGTTGTTCTTGGCGCGCACTTCGGCTTCGTCGCGACCGACATAGACTTTGCCCGACTCGTCATACCAGGCCGGGATCCGGTGGCCCCACCACAGCTGACGGCTGATGCACCAGTCCTGGATGTCACGCATCCACGAGAAGTACATGTTTTCATACTGTTTTGGCACGAACTGGATGCGTCCGTCTTCAACGGCCGCAATCGCAGGCTCGGCCAATGGTTTGGTCGACACGTACCACTGGTCGGTCAGCCAAGGCTCGATGATGGTGCCGGAGCGGTCGCCTTTCGGTACTTTCAGGGCGTGATCATCAACGCTGACCAGCAGGCCGGCGGCGTCAAACGCAGAAACGATCTGCTTGCGTGCTTCGAAGCGGTCCAGACCGGCGTATTCGGCTGGCAGCTTGCCGTCGATGCTTTCGTTCAGCTTGCCGTCGAGGTTGAACACCTGGGCGGCCGGCAGGACATGGGCGTTCTTGTCGAAGATGTTCAGCAGCGGCAGGTTATGGCGCTTGCCGACTTCATAGTCGTTGAAATCGTGGGCCGGGGTGATTTTCACGCAGCCGGTGCCGAACTCTGGATCGCAGTAATCGTCGGCGATGATCGGGATGCGACGGCCGACCAGCGGCAGCTCGACAAACTTGCCGATCAGGGCTTTGTAGCGTTCATCGTTCGGGTTCACGGCGACGGCGGCGTCGCCGAGCATGGTTTCCGGGCGAGTGGTCGCGACGATCAGGTAATCCTTGCCTTCAGCGGTCTTGGCGCCGTCGGCCAGCGGGTATTTCAGGTTCCACAGGAAACCTTTCTCGTCGTGGTTTTCCACTTCGAGGTCGGAAATCGCCGTGTGCAACTTGGTATCCCAGTTGACCAGGCGCTTGCCGCGATAGATCAGGCCATCTTCGTGCAAACGAACGAAGGCTTCTTTCACCGCTTCCGAAAGGCCGTCATCCATAGTGAAGCGCTCACGGCTCCAGTCCACGGATGAGCCGAGGCGACGGATTTGACGGCTGATGTTACCGCCGGACTGATCCTTCCATTCCCAGACCTTCTCAAGGAACTGCTCGCGGCCCAGGTCGTGACGATTCTGGCCCTGGGCTTCAAGTTGACGCTCCACCAGCATTTGCGTGGCGATACCGGCGTGGTCGGTGCCCGGCTGCCACAGGGTGTTGCGACCCTGCATGCGACGGAAGCGGATCAGGGCGTCCATGATCGCGTTGTTGAAGCCGTGACCCATGTGCAGGCTGCCGGTGACGTTCGGCGGCGGGATCATGATGGTGTAGGACTCGCCCGCGCCTTGCGGGGCGAAGTAGTTCTCAGACTCCCAGGTGTTGTACCAGGAAGTTTCAATGGCGTGCGGCTGGTAGGTCTTATCCATGCGCGGCGGGACCCTATTGGCATTTATTCAGGAAAAGCCGGTAAGTATAGCGGGGCATGGGGCGCAGGGCGAGCGAGCAGGTGCCGAGCTGATCGTCAAAAACTATGTCTATCGAATAGGGGCGGCGTTGCTTGTGTGGCGAAGGAGCGCCTGAGCATTTTTAATACTTCAGTTTTTGAGGCGAAGGCTGGCGTGGTGTGTTTGGTTATAAGTAATTTCTTGTTGAGTTCATATGGATCTATTTAACTGTTATTTCTGACAGTTGCTGAAGGCTGTGATGAGTATTAGTGTTGAAGGTGATCAGGTTGTTAATTGCAACTTTGATTGTGCTAGTCTTTCAACTAAATAATATTTTATATAGGGAATCTCGATATGAAACGGATGTTAATGGTCGCCGTCTGTATGGTGTTCACTGCAAATGCGTTTGCTGTCACACTTACAGGTATTCCGGAAGTGGATCAGGTGCTTCAAAACCGCAGTGTAGAGTTCTATCCGACTGAGGCTACATGGCGTGAAGAAACAAGGTTGCCGAGTGAAATAGGTCCAACCAATAACTTTGTTATTGTTGGTAATAATTCATCAAAAAGTACGTACATTACTGGTGATAGGTTTTCGCGGCTTGAAGTCAAGCCGGGATATACTGCGACAGTTGTATATGATCGTGATCAAAAAAAATGGGTAACCGCGAGAAATGAAAAACAACCAGACGGTATGGGGCATGTGTCGCCGCCTGGGCAGTAGTCATCGTTCTTGTCTTGGGCTACCGTGTAAAATAATTAGTCTAGCCCGGAAATAGGTTTTCCCTATTTCGCCCCGACACCCGACACCCGCGTCGGGTGTTTTATATTTCAGAGACTGTCGCGCTGCCTTCTCGCCGCTTAACTTTGATACTGGCTGAGCAACCGCTCCATCCGCGCATCAAGCCGGCGCTTGATCTCGGTTTCGATGTGCGGGGCGAAGTCGTCGATCACGTCTTGCATGATCAATAGCGCAGCGGCACGCAGTTCGCTGTCCAGGTGCAGCAGCGCGTCGGGGCCTTTGCTGGCAGCCGTCGGCGGTGCAGCGGCCGGGGCGGGCGGTGGTGTCGGTGCGACCGGCTGCGGCGCAGGGCCGGCAGGTTCGAACAACATGGGAATCTGTTCCTGATCGCCGTCGATGACCGTGTCGGTCAGCAACGGTGGTTGCAGGTTGTCGTCGCCAAGCAGTTGGCGGATCGACTCAAGGTCGTCCAACAGGTGCGTGGACTTTTGTTGCGGTTTCGGAGTGTCCATCGGAATGCTCAGAGTCGCTGTAAACGGTGATCTTGCAGAGGATAGCCCTGTTCACGGTAGAAACGGAAACTCTCCCGCGCAGCCGCACGAATCGTCGGATCTTCCACCACCACTTCCGCCACACGGGCAAATTTGTTGGCAAAGGCCGGCACTTTCAGGTCAAGGTTGACCAGCAGGTCCTGATGCGGACCGCAGTCATCGCCCAGTCCCAGAACAATCAAGCTATCCGGTTCGCTTTCGGCGGGGCCGTGGGGCACAAAGCTTTCGCCCTTGAAGGCCCACAACCGTGCATCGAGGTCATCACGCTGGGCGGCATCGCTGCAATGCAGGTAGATGCGGTGGCCCATGCGCCAGGCCTTTTCGGTGAGCTTGCAGGCGAAATCCAGCCGCGCCGACGGGTCGGCGCTGGGCAGGATATAGAAGTCGACTTTGGTCATTGCGGTTCCTGAGCCTCAGGCGGCGTCACCGGAAAGTGGCGCCGCTTGAGGTCATCGGTTTCAGGCTTTGGCGCGGTCCAGCAGGTATTGGGTCAGCAGGGGAACCGGACGGCCAGTGGCGCCCTTGTCCTTGCCGCCGCTGGTCCATGCGGTGCCGGCGATGTCCAGGTGCGCCCAGTTCAGGTTCTTGGTGAAACGTGACAGGAAGCAGGCTGCGGTGATGGTGCCGGCTTTCGGGCCGCCAATGTTGGCGATGTCGGCGAACGGGCTGTCCAGCTGTTCTTGATACTCATCGAACAGCGGCAATTGCCAGGCACGGTCGTCGGCAGCCTTGCCGGCGCTCAGCAGTTGGCCGATCAGTTCGTCGTTGTTGCCCAGCAGGCCGGACGTGTGAGCGCCCAGCGCGACGACGCAAGCGCCGGTCAGGGTCGCGATGTCGATCACGGCTTGCGGCTTGAAGCGTTCGGAGTAGGTCAGGGCATCGCACAGCACCAGGCGGCCTTCGGCGTCGGTGTTGAGGATCTCCACGGTCTGGCCACTCATGGTGGTGACGATGTCGCCTGGACGCGAAGCGTTGCCGCTCGGCATGTTCTCTGCGCACGCCAGGATGCAGACCAGGTTGATCGGCAGTTTCAGTTCGAGCACGGCACGCAGGGTGCCGAACACGCTGGCTGCGCCGCCCATGTCGTACTTCATCTCATCCATGCCGGCGCCCGGTTTCAGGCTGATGCCGCCAGTGTCAAAGGTGATGCCCTTGCCGACCAGTGCGTACGGTTTCTCGGATTTCTTGCCGCCGTTGTATTGCATGACGATCAAGCGCGGTGGCTGGGCGCTGCCCTGGCCGACGGCGTAGAACGAGCCCATGCCCAGGTCCTTGATCTTCTTCTCATCGAGGACTTCGACTTTCAGGCTTTTGAATTCCTTGCCCAGGTTCTTGGCCTGTTCGCCGAGGAACGTCGGGTGGCAGATGTTCGGTGGCAGGTTGCCCAGGTTGCGGGTGAAGGCCATGCCGTTGGCGATGGCGGTAGCGTGGGCCACGGCGCGTTCGACTTCAGCCTGTGCCGCCTTGATGGTCACCAAGGTGATTTTCTTCAGGGCGCGCGGCTCGGCTTTCTGGCTCTTGAACTGATCGAATGTGTATTCGCCGTCCACCAGGGTTTCGGCCAGCAGGCGGGTCTTGCCGTAGCTGTCGCGGCCTTTGACCACGATTTCGTCCAGCGCCAGCACGGCATCGCTGCCGCCCAGGCCTTTGAGGGTATTAAGAATGCCAGCGACGATTTTACGGAACGGGCGGTCGCCCAGTTCTTCGTCCTTGCCCACGCCCACCAGCAAAACGCGCTCGGCTTTCAGGTTGGGCAGGCTGTGCAGCAACAGGCTCTGACCGACTTTGCCAGCCAGATCGCCGCGCTTGAGTACAGCGCTGATGGCGCCGCCGCTCAGGTCGTCGAGTTGTTTTGCAGCGGCGCTGAGCTTGCGGCCTTCGCCGACGGCGACCACCAGAGTGGCGGTCTTCAACGTTTCTGGGCTAACGCTTTTTACAACCAGTTCCATGTCCGGGTCCCTGAATTAATGGTCAACGTGCGCGGGCAAAATGGCGGCGCACAGACGTTTGCTTATAAATAGAAAGACGCAGGTCACGGCCCGCGACAAAGGCCGCAGTTTGAACCTCGCTCCCTGCGCCTGACAACCCTCGGTCGTACGATCTTCAACGCATTAACCGCCTGCTTGAGCGTGCGCAGTGACAGGCGCACCCAATCACAGGATAATGCGCCAACTTTTTCGGCGGCCCTGCCTTGCGGGCTGTCTGATACGTTTGCTTGTTTGGCCGCCTTAGCCTGACAACCCTGGAGTGTCTGGTTTGATTGTCTTCCGTTATCTGTCCCGCGAAGTCCTGTTGACCTTGAGCGCCGTCAGCGCCGTGCTGTTGGTCATCATCATGAGCGGTCGCTTCATCAAATACCTTGCCCAGGCGGCTTCTGGCCTCCTGGATCCGGGCTCGCTGTTCCTGATCATGGGTTTTCGCCTGCCTGGCTTTCTGCAGCTGATCCTGCCTCTGGGCCTGTTTCTCGGGATCCTGCTGGCCTACGGTCGTCTGTACCTCGAAAGCGAAATGACCGTGTTGTCGGCCACCGGCATGAGTCAGCAGCGTCTGTTTGTCATGACCCTGTTTCCGGCGACGCTGGTAGCGCTGATCGTGGCCTGGCTGAGTCTGAGCCTGGCGCCACAAGGTGCCAATCAGTTCCAGCTGCTGTTGAACAAGCAGGACGCGCTGACCGAGTTCGATACCCTGGAGCCTGGGCGATTCCAGGCCCTGCGCGACGGCACCCGGGTGACCTACACCGAGCAGCTGTCGGATGACCGCATCAATCTGGGCGGGGTGTTCATTTCGCAAAAGAACGTCAGTTCCGATGAGAAGGATCGTGGGATTACCGTGCTGGTGGCCGAAAAAGGCCGCCAGGAAATCCGCCCTGACGGCAACCGCTACCTGATTCTCGACAACGGCTATCGCTACGACGGTAACCCGGGGCTGGCTGACTATCGGGCCATCAAGTACGACGAGTACGGCGTATTGCTGCCCAAGCCGGACGTCAGCGACGAAGTCACTGACCGTGACGCCATGACCACCAGTTCCCTGATCGGCAGCGACGACCTGCGCCTTCGTGCCGAACTGCAGTGGCGTCTGTCCCTGCCGCTACTGGTATTCATCGTGAGCCTGATGGCGGTGCCGCTGTCGCGGGTCAATCCGCGTCAGGGCCGTTTTCTCAAGCTGCTGCCGGCGATTCTTCTTTATATGGCTTACCTGAGTATCCTGATTGCCGCTCGCGGTGCCCTCGACAAGGGCAAGACCCCGCCTGCGCTGGGGTTGTGGTGGGTTCACGGGCTTTTCCTGGTCATTGGCCTGGGTTTGCTCTACTGGGAGCCGCTGCGCTTGAAGATGGCAAGTCGCCGCAGCGCGCTGGAGGTGGCCCGTGGTTAAGCTCGATCGCTACATCGGTAGCAGCGTATTCGTAGCCATCCTCGCGGTACTGGGGATCATTCTCGGGCTGGCGACGCTGTTTGCCTTCATCGATGAGATGAGTGAGGTCAGCGACACTTACACCTTGATGGACGTGCTCAGCTACGTCTTGCTGACGGCACCGCGGCGTCTTTACGACATGCTGCCGATGGCGGCGCTGATCGGCTGCCTGATTGGCCTCGGCAGCCTGGCCAGCCACAGTGAGCTGACCATCATGCGCGCCGCCGGTGTGTCGATCGGCCGGATCGTCTGGGCGGTCATGAAGCCGATGCTGGTCTTGATGGTGGTGGGTGTGCTGATCGGCGAATACATCGCGCCGGCCACCGAGGAGACCGCACAGGCCAATCGCTCGCTGGCCCAGGGCAGTGGTGATGCGCAAAGCGCCAAGCATGGCCTGTGGCATCGCCAGGGGGAGGAGTTCATTCACGTCAACTCCGTACAACCCAATGGCCTGCTGTATGGCGTGACCCGTTATCGTTTCGACGATCAACGCCACATGCTGTCCTCAAGCTTCGCCAAACGTGCGGAGTTCGACAAGGATCACTGGCAGCTTACCGATGTCACCACCACGCTGTTTCATGACAAGAGCACCGAAGTGGTCTCCCTGCCGGTCGAACGCTGGGAAATTGCCCTGAGCCCGCAATTGTTGAGCACCGTGGTGATGGTGCCCGAGGCGCTTTCGATTTCCGGGTTGTGGGGTTATATCCATTACCTGGCTGACCAGGGTTTGAGCAACGGTCGTTACTGGCTGGCGTTTTGGGTCAAGGTGTTGCAGCCGCTCGTGACTGCCGCGTTGGTACTGATGGCCATTTCCTTTATCTTTGGTCCGCTGCGGTCGGTGACCCTCGGTCAGCGAGTCTTCACGGGCGTGCTGGTGGGCTTTACCTTCCGCATCGCTCAGGACTTGCTGGGCCCTTCAAGCCTGGTGTTCGGTTTCTCACCGCTGTTCGCGGTGCTGGTCCCGGCCGGTGTCTGTGCCCTGGCCGGTGTCTTTTTGTTGCGTCGAGCTGGCTGATTCGGGGTTTTTCCTGATCTTGCAGGCAAAAAAAACGCCTCGGTCGCAAGACCGGGGCGTTTTTGTAAGCGCCGTCTGACCTGCGAACGTGACGCTTGCGCCGAGGATCAGGTACAATTCCCGGCTATTTTTCGGCGGGCTATGCCTGCAGCCTTTTTGAGTGTTGATCCGTGAGTGATTTGAGTCATATCCGCAATTTCTCCATCATCGCCCACATTGACCATGGCAAGTCGACGCTGGCCGATCGCTTCATCCAGATGTGCGGCGGCCTTGCCGAGCGCGAAATGGAAGCCCAGGTACTGGACTCCATGGACCTGGAACGTGAACGCGGGATCACCATCAAGGCCCACAGCGTCACCCTTTATTACACGGCCCGCGATGGCATCAAGTACCAGCTGAACTTCATTGATACCCCCGGCCACGTTGACTTTACCTACGAAGTCAGCCGGTCGCTGGCGGCTTGTGAAGGCGCATTGCTGGTCGTTGACGCCGGTCAGGGCGTTGAGGCGCAGTCCGTTGCCAACTGCTACACGGCCATCGAGCAGGGCCTTGAAGTCATGCCGGTGCTGAACAAGATCGACCTGCCTCAGGCCGATCCGGACCGCGTCAAGGAAGAAATCGAAAAAATCATCGGCATCGACGCCACCGACGCGGTCGAGTGCAGTGCCAAGACCGGCCTGGGCGTCGACGAAGTGCTCGAGCGCCTGGTTCACACCATTCCTGCGCCGACCGGCAACTACGAAGATCCGCTGCAAGCGTTGATCATCGACTCCTGGTTCGACAACTACCTGGGCGTTGTTTCCCTGGTTCGCGTGCGCCATGGTCGGGTGAAGAAGGGCGACAAGATCCTGGTCAAGTCCACCGGCAAGATCCACCTGGTGGACAGTGTCGGTGTCTTCAACCCGAAACACACTGCCACCGTTGACCTGAAAGCCGGCGAAGTGGGCTTCATCATCGCCGGTATCAAGGACATTCACGGTGCACCGGTCGGTGACACCCTGACCTTGAGCTCGACGCCCGATGTAGACGTGCTGCCAGGCTTCAAACGCATTCAGCCGCAGGTTTACGCCGGTCTGTTCCCGGTCAGCTCCGACGACTTCGAAGATTTCCGTGAAGCCCTGCAAAAGCTCACGCTCAACGACTCGTCCCTGCAGTACACCCCGGAAAGCTCCGACGCCCTGGGCTTCGGCTTCCGTTGCGGGTTCCTCGGCATGCTGCACATGGAAATCATCCAGGAGCGCCTGGAGCGCGAGTACGACCTGGACCTGATCACCACGGCGCCGACAGTAATTTTCGAGCTGTTGCTGAAAACCGGTGAAACGATTTACGTCGATAACCCGTCGAAGCTCCCGGACGTGTCTTCGATCGAAGACATGCGTGAACCGATCGTGCGGGCCAATATTCTTGTGCCGCAAGAGCACCTGGGCAACGTCATTACCCTGTGCATCGAGAAGCGTGGCGTGCAGCACGACATGCTGTTCCTCGGCTCCCAGGTCCAGGTGACCTACGATATTCCGATGAACGAAGTGGTCCTGGACTTCTTCGACCGTCTGAAATCCACCAGTCGCGGCTATGCTTCGCTGGACTACCATTTTGATCGTTACCAATCGGCTAGTCTGGTGAAACTGGATGTGCTGATCAACGGTGACAAGGTCGACGCCCTGGCGCTGATCGTGCACCGTGACAATGCGCACTACAAAGGTCGCCAGTTGACCGAGAAGATGAAAGAACTGATTCCGCGCCAGATGTTCGACGTCGCGATCCAGGCCGCCATTGGCGGTCAGATCATTGCGCGAACCTCTGTCAAGGCACTCAGAAAGAACGTATTGGCCAAATGCTACGGCGGCGACGTCAGCCGCAAGCGCAAGCTGTTGGAAAAGCAAAAGGCCGGTAAGAAACGCATGAAGCAAGTCGGCAACGTGGAAATTCCACAAGAAGCCTTCCTTGCAGTGCTCAGGTTGGATAGTTAGGTCCTATGTCACTAAATTTCCCGCTGTTGCTGGTCATCGCCGTGTTCGTCTGCGGCCTGTTGGCGTTGCTCGATCTGCTTTTTCTGGCGCCGCGTCGGCGTGCTGCCATTGCCTCCTATCAGGGCAGCGTCAGCCAGCCTGATGGGGTGGTCGTCGAGAAACTGAACAAAGAGCCGCTGCTGGTCGAATACGGCAAGTCGTTCTTTCCGGTGCTGTTCATCGTGTTGGTGCTGCGTTCGTTCCTGGTGGAACCGTTCCAGATTCCGTCCGGCTCGATGAAACCGACCCTGGACGTCGGCGACTTCATTTTGGTGAGCAAGTTTTCTTACGGGATCCGCTTGCCGGTGATCGATACGAAAGTCATCGAAGTGGGTAATCCGCAGCGCGGCGATGTGATGGTGTTCCGCTATCCGAGTGATCCGAACGTCAACTACATCAAGCGTGTAGTTGGCCTGCCGGGTGACCAGATTCGCTATACCGCCGACAAGCATCTGTTCGTCAACGGTGAATCGATCGCCGAGCAACTGGTCGGCTCCGAGCCGGGCACGCTGGGCAGTGCCGAGCTCTACAAGGAAAAACTCGGCGCCGCCGAGCACCTGATCCGCAAGGAAATGAGCCGCTACCGCGCGACGCCGGACCATACCTGGACCGTGCCTGCCGGGCACTACTTCATGATGGGCGACAACCGCGACAACTCCAACGACAGTCGCTACTGGGATGATCCGAGCATTCCCAAGGATCTGCTGGGCATGGTTCCCGACAAGAATATCGTCGGCAAGGCCTTCGCAGTCTGGATGAGCTGGCCGGAACCCAAACTCAGTCACCTGCCGAATTTCTCGCGGGTTGGCCTGATCAAGTAATCACAACGGCGCTGTTGAACACAGCGCCGAATGCATTTCTGGAGTCGGCACAATCGGCGGCAGAAGCATGAAAACAACGATATTCAGGACGTTATTTTTGAACACAGCGTTAATTGTCCCAAGCCTGCGCCGTCTTTCGGCCAAGGCAGTGGAATCCAGCCACGAACTCAGCGTGGGTAAACCGTGAGCGTTTCTTTAAGCCGTCTAGAGCGTCAGCTCGGCTACACCTTCAAGGATCAGGAACTGATGGTCCTGGCCCTGACCCACCGCAGCTTTGCCGGGCGCAACAACGAACGCCTGGAATTCCTCGGTGATGCCATCCTCAACTTCGTTGCCGGCGAAGCGCTGTTCGATCGCTTCCCGCTGGCCCGCGAAGGCCAGTTGTCGCGTTTGCGCGCCCGTCTGGTGAAAGGCGAGACGCTGGCCGTACTGGCCCGCGGTTTCGACCTCGGCGACTACCTGCGCCTGGGCTCGGGTGAGTTGAAAAGTGGCGGTTTCCGTCGCGAGTCGATTCTGGCCGATGCCCTGGAAGCATTGATTGGTGCGATCTACCTGGACGCAGGCATGGACATGGCGCGCGAGCGCGTGCTGGCCTGGCTGGCCGGTGAGTTCGAAGGCCTGACGCTGGTCGATACCAACAAAGATCCAAAGACCCGCCTGCAGGAATTCCTGCAATCGCGTGGTTGTGAGCTGCCGCGTTACGAAGTGGTGGATATACAGGGTGAGCCGCATTGCCGGACGTTCTTCGTCGAATGTGAAATCACCTTACTGAATGAAAAAAGCCGAGGTCAGGGTGTGAGTCGTCGTATTGCCGAACAGGTAGCGGCCGCTGCAGCACTGATTGCCCTGGGCGTGGAGAATGGCCATGACTGATTCAACCGCAACACGCTGTGGCTATGTTGCCATCGTCGGCCGTCCGAACGTGGGCAAGTCCACGCTGCTGAACCACATTCTGGGTCAGAAACTGGCGATCACCTCGCGCAAGCCGCAAACCACCCGCCACAACATGCTGGGCATCAAGACCGAAGGCGCCGTGCAGGCGATCTACGTCGACACCCCGGGCATGCACAAGGGCGGCGAAAAGGCCCTGAACCGCTACATGAACAAGACCGCTTCGGCGGCGTTGAAAGACGTCGACGTGGTGATCTTCGTGGTTGATCGCACCAAGTGGACCGATGAAGACCAAATGGTCCTCGAACGCGTCCAGTACGTGACCGGCCCGCTGATCGTGGCGCTGAACAAGACCGATCGCATCGAAGATAAAGCTGAGCTGATGCCGCACCTGACCTGGTTGCAGGAACAGCTGCCGAACGCGCAGATCATGCCGATTTCGGCCCAGCACGGGCATAACCTGGAAACCCTGGAGCGCGTGATTGCTGGTTACTTGCCGGAAAACGATCACTTCTTCCCGGAAGACCAGATCACTGACCGCAGCAGCCGCTTCCTCGCCGCTGAACTGGTGCGCGAGAAAATCATGCGCCAGATGGGCGCCGAGCTGCCGTACCAGATCACCGTCGAAATCGAAGAGTTCAAGCAGCAGGGCAAAACCCTGCACATCCACGCGCTGATCCTCGTCGAACGTGACGGCCAGAAGAAAATCATCATCGGCGACAAGGGCGAGCGTATCAAACGCATCGGCACCGAGGCGCGCAAGGACATGGAGCTGCTGTTCGACTCCAAGATCATGCTCAACCTTTGGGTCAAAGTGAAAGGCGGTTGGTCCGACGACGAGCGAGCCCTGCGTTCGCTGGGTTACGGCGACCTGTAACACCCGGTTCGAGATACACCGGAGAAACCTGTGGGAGCGAGCTTGCTCGCGATGAGGGCCTGAAATTCAACATCCATGTTGACTGAAAGCCCGCAATCGCGAGCAAGCTCGCTCCCACATTGGTTTCAGGTCGTTTATAAGATCGCGTTCCTCTATTGAGAACCCTGACTTCCATGTCTCAAGCCCCCATTGGCCAGCCGGCCTACGTCCTCCACTCCCGTGCTTACCGCGAAACCAGCGCGCTGGTGGATTTCCTCACGCCGCAAGGTCGGCTGCGGGCGGTGTTGCGCAGCGCACGAGGCAAGGCTGGAACGTTGGCGCGGCCGTTCGTGCCGCTGGAAGTCGAATTCCGCGGTCGTGGCGAGTTGAAGAACGTCGGGCGCATGGAAAGCGCCGGTGTTTCAACCTGGCTCAATGGCGAGGCGCTGTTCAGCGGTCTCTATCTCAATGAGCTGTTGATTCGCCTGTTGCCCTCCGAAGACCCGCACCCTGCGGTGTTCGATCACTACGCCGCGACCCTGCTGGCCCTGGCTGAAGGACGTCCGTTGGAGCCATTGCTGCGCTCCTTCGAATGGCGCCTGCTGGATGACCTCGGTTACGGCTTTGCGCTGAACACCGACATCCATGGCGAGCCCATCGCCCCGGACGGCCTATACCGTCTGCAAGTGGACGCCGGCCTGGAGCAGGTCTACTTGCTCCAGCCCGGTCTGTTCAACGGCACCGAACTGTTGGCCATGGCCGACGCCGACTGGTCGGCACCAGGTGCGTTGTCCGCTGCCAAGCGCCTGATGCGTCAGGCACTGGCCGTGCATCTGGGCGGTCGACCGTTGGTTTCCAGAGAGTTGTTTCGAAAGCCGTAAATTCTCCCTGTATGCTGTGCACCGAACTTTCCCCTCTTCAGGAGCGCTTCCGTGACCACCAGCAATCGCATTCTTCTTGGCGTGAACATCGACCACGTTGCCACCCTGCGTCAGGCCCGGGGCACACGCTATCCGGACCCGGTCAAGGCCGCACTGGACGCGGAAGAGGCGGGCGCTGACGGCATCACCGTGCATTTGCGTGAAGATCGCCGGCACATCCAGGAGCGCGACGTGTTGTTGCTCAAGGACGTGCTGCAAACCCGCATGAATTTCGAAATGGGCGTCACCGAAGAAATGATGGTGTTCGCTGAACGTATTCGTCCGGCGCACATTTGCCTGGTCCCGGAAACCCGTCAGGAACTGACCACCGAAGGTGGCCTGGACGTCGCGGGTCAGGAAGCGCGGATCAAGGCGGCGGTGGATCGGTTGGCGAAAATCGGTTGTGAAGTATCGCTGTTCATCGACGCGGACGAGCGGCAGATCGAAGCGTCACGTCGTGTCGGCGCCCCTGCCATCGAATTGCACACCGGCCGTTACGCCGATGCCGAAACGCCCACCGAAGTGGCTGAAGAGCTCAAGCGTGTCGCTGATGGTGTGGCCTTTGGTTTGGCCCAGGGTTTGATCGTCAACGCCGGTCACGGTCTGCACTATCACAACGTTGAAGCGGTGGCCGCAATCAAGGGCATCAACGAATTGAACATCGGCCACGCGCTGGTGGCCCATGCGCTGTTTGTCGGGTTCAAGTCGGCAGTGTCGGAAATGAAAGCTCTGATCCTGGCCGCCGCCGCCGCAAAAGCCTAAAAGCCAAACTCAAAAAGCTGTGGGAGCGAGCTTGCTCGCGATGAGGCCCTTCCAGTCAACACAAATGGTGACTGTCAGACCGCTATCGCGAGCAAGCTCGCTCCCACAGTTTTGATTGGGGTGAGGCTTTAAAGCGGCGGGTTTTCCACATTTGGCTTGGACTTGTCGACCCCAGGCACATGCAGGTTGCCCTCAGCCACCTGATTGCCTTCAAGCTGCGGCTGCGTAACCCACGTCAGGATGTCGTAGTAGCGACGGATGTTCGCCACGAAGTGCACCGGCTCGCCGCCCCGGGCGTAGCCGTAACGCGTCTTGCTGTACCACTTTTTCTCTGACAGACGCGGCAGGATCTTCTTCACGTCCAGCCACTTGTCCGGATTCAGTCCTTCCTTGGCCGCCAGTTTGCGCGCGTCATCCAGGTGGCCGCTGCCGACGTTGTAGGCCGCTAGCGCGAACCAGGTGCGATCCGGCTCCTGGATCGATTCATCCAGCTGATCCTTCATGTAACTCAGGTATTTTGCGCCGCCCATGATGCTTTGTTTGGGGTCGAGGCGATTGGACACGCCCATAGCTTGCGCCGTGTTCTGGGTCAGCATCATCAGCCCGCGCACGCCGGTTTTGGATGTGACCGCCGCCTGCCATAGGGATTCCTGATAACCGATTGCCGCCAGCAGACGCCAGTCGACTTTCTCTTTCTTGGCGTATGCCTTGAAGTGCTGTTCGTATTTGGGCAGCCGTTGCTGCAAGTGCTGGGCGAAGGTGGTGGCGCCCATGTAGCCAAGAACGTCGACATGTCCGTAGTAACGGTCCTTGAGGCGTTGCAGGGTGCCGTTTTCCTTCACCTTGTCGAGGTAGGCGTTGATTTCGTTGAGCAGGCTGTTGTCATCGCCGACGGCTACGGCCCAGCTCTGGTTGCTGGCGTCACCGAGGTCGAAGGCCACGCGCACATTGGGGAAGTAGACCTGGTTCATCGCCACTTCGTTGGAGTCGACCAGGGTCAGGTCGATCTGACCTTCGTCCACCATGCGCAGCAGGTCGACGACTTCAACCGCGTCGGACTCTTCGTATTCAATGCCGGGGAATTTCTTTTTCAGGCCTGCCAGTTGCTCGGCGTGGGTGCTGCCCTTGAGCACCATGATCTTCTTGCCGACCAGGTCACCGGCGTCGGTCGGCCGCGATTGGCCGTTGCGGTAGATGACCTGTGGGGTGACTTCCAGGTAAGGGTGGGAAAACCGCACCTGCTTTTTGCGTTCTTCGCTGCTGACCAGGCCGGCAGCGGCGAGCACCGGGCCGTTGGGCTTGCCCACCTGGCTGAACAGGTCGTCGAGGTTGTCGGCGGTCTCGATTTTGAGTTTCACCCCCAGATCGTCGGCGAAGCGCTTCACCAGCTCGTATTCGAAGCCGGTTTCACCGTTGCGATCCTGAAAGTAGGTGGCGGGGCTGTTTCGGGTAATGACCCGCAGCACGCCATCCTCCTTTACGCGCTCCAGCGTGTTGGGTTTATCAACACAGCCACTGAGCATCAGGAAGAGTCCGGTTGCGATCAGCCATTTGGCGTACCGCGGACGCAAAGCCGTAGGGGAAAACATTTGCGCAGTATACGCAAAGGACCACGAGCGCCATATCTCGACAGCGAAGGGCTTGTCTGGTAGGGAGTGAAAAACCCGCTTGGAGCCCACAGGAATGGGGTTTAAGCGTTTTTTGTGACAGCAAAAATATCCGTTGCCAGCCCCCGGATTCAGCGCCGAATACCCGGCCCGACGTTCGGGTGCGGCCGTGCGTACCGTTTCGGGTGATGTCGCGGGCGGTTTAGGCTAGAATGCACGGCCTCAAAGCACACCCCTTCCCGAGGCTGTCCCGAAGATGTTGATCCTGCGCGGCGCTCCTGCCCTTTCTGCCTTTCGCCACAGCAAACTCCTTGAGCAACTGAGCCAGAAGGTCCCGGCTGTCAGCGGCTTGTATGCTGAATTCGCTCACTTCGCCGAAGTTACCGGCGTCCTGACCGGCGACGAACAGCAGGTGCTCGCGCGCCTTCTGAAGTACGGCCCAAGTGTTCCGGTACAAGAGCCAACCGGTCGTCTGTTCCTGGTGTTGCCGCGTTTTGGCACCATTTCGCCATGGTCCAGCAAGGCCAGCGACATCGCTCGCAATTGCGGCCTGACCAAAATCCAGCGCCTGGAGCGTGGCATCGCGTTCTACGTTGCCGGTCAGTTCAGCGACGCCCAGGCACAGCTGATTTCGGACGTGCTGCATGACCGCATGACCCAGATCGTCCTCGGCAACCTTGAGCAGGCCGCCGGCCTCTTCAGCCACGCCACGCCGAAGCCGCTGACCGCGATCGACGTGCTCGGTGGCGGCCGCGCCGCGCTGGAAAAAGCCAACACCGAGCTGGGCCTGGCCCTGGCCGAAGACGAGATCGATTACCTGGTCAACGCCTTCATCGGCTTGAAGCGCAACCCGCATGACATCGAACTGATGATGTTTGCCCAGGCGAACTCCGAGCACTGCCGCCACAAGATCTTCAACGCCAGTTGGGACATCGACGGTCAGAGCCAGGAAAAAAGCCTGTTCGGCATGATCAAGAACACCTACGTGATGCACAGCGAAGGCGTTCTGTCGGCTTACAAGGACAACGCTTCGGTGATCGTCGGTAATGTCGCCGGCCGTTTCTTCCCGGACCCTGAAACCCGCCAGTACGGCGCGGTGCAGGAACCGGTGCACATCCTGATGAAAGTCGAAACGCACAACCACCCGACCGCGATTGCCCCGTTCCCGGGCGCATCCACCGGTTCCGGTGGCGAGATTCGTGACGAAGGCGCGACCGGTCGCGGTGCCAAGCCGAAGGCCGGCCTGACCGGTTTCACCGTGTCCAACCTGCAGATCCCGGGCTTCGAACAGCCGTGGGAAGTGCCGTACGGCAAGCCTGAGCGCATCGTCACCGCGCTGGACATCATGATCGAAGGCCCACTGGGCGGCGCCGCGTTCAACAATGAATTCGGTCGTCCGGCCCTGACCGGTTACTTCCGTACCTTCGAACAGTCGATCACCACCCCGCGTGGCGACGAAGTTCGCGGTTACCACAAGCCGATCATGCTGGCTGGCGGCATGGGTAACATCCGTGCCGAACACGTGCAGAAAGGCGAGATCACCGTCGGCTCCAAGCTGATCGTCCTCGGCGGCCCGGCAATGCTGATCGGTCTGGGCGGCGGCGCGGCTTCCTCCATGGCCACCGGCACCAGCTCGGCAGACCTGGACTTCGCCTCGGTTCAGCGTGAAAACCCTGAAATGGAACGCCGCTGCCAGGAAGTCATCGACCGTTGCTGGCAATTGGGTGACAAGAACCCGATCAGCTTCATCCATGACGTCGGCGCGGGCGGTCTGTCCAACGCCTTCCCGGAACTGGTCAACGACGGTAACCGTGGCGGTCGCTTCGAACTGCGCAACATTCCAAATGACGAGCCGGGCATGGCCCCGCACGAAATCTGGAGTAACGAATCCCAGGAACGCTACGTTCTGGCAGTCGGCCCGGCCGACTTCGAACGTTTCCAGGCGATCTGCGAACGCGAGCGCTGCCCGTTCGCCGTGGTTGGCGAAGCCACTGCCGAGCCGCAACTGACGGTCACCGACAGCCACTTCGGCAACAGCCCGGTGGACATGCCGCTGGAAGTGCTGCTGGGCAAAGCCCCGCGCATGCACCGTTCGGCCGTTCGTGAAAACGAACTGGGCGACGACTTCGATCCGTCGACGCTTGAAATTGCCGACTGCGTAGAACGCGTTCTGCATCACCCGGCCGTGGCGAGCAAAAGCTTCCTGATCACCATCGGCGACCGCACCATCACCGGCCTCGTGGCCCGTGACCAAATGGTCGGCCCGTGGCAGGTTCCAGTAGCCGACGTTGCCGTCACCGCGACCAGCTTCGACGTCTACACCGGTGAAGCCATGGCCATGGGCGAGCGTACTCCGCTGGCGCTGCTGGACGCTCCGGCGTCGGGCCGCATGGCCATCGGCGAAACCCTGACCAACATCGCCGCTTCGCGCATCAACAAGATTTCCGACATCAAACTGTCGGCGAACTGGATGTCCGCTGCCGGTCACCCGGGTGAAGACGCGCGTCTGTACGACACCGTGAAAGCGGTCGGCATGGAACTGTGCCCTGACTTGGGCATCACCATTCCGGTGGGCAAGGACTCCATGTCCATGGCCACGCGCTGGAACGACGAAGGCGTCGACAAGACCGTGACTTCGCCGATGTCCCTGATCGTGACCGGTTTCGCGCCAGTGGCTGACATCCGTCAGACCCTGACCCCGGAACTGCGCATGGACAAGGGCACCACCGACCTGATCCTGATCGACCTGGGCCGTGGCCAGAACCGCATGGGCGCCTCGATCCTCGCTCAGGTTCACGGCAAGCTCGGCTCGCAAGCGCCGGACGTCGACGATGCCGAAGACCTCAAGGCGTTCTTCGCCGTGATCCAGGGCCTCAACGCCGACGGTCATCTGCTGGCGTACCACGACCGTTCCGATGGTGGTCTGCTGACCAGCACCGTGGAAATGGCCTTCGCTGGCCATTGCGGCCTGAGCCTGAACCTCGACGGTCTGGCAGAAACCTCCGCCGACATCGCTGCGATCCTGTTCAACGAAGAGCTGGGCGCCGTGATTCAGGTTCGTCAGGACGCGACCCCGGACATCCTCGCGCAGTTCAGCGCTGCCGGTTTGGGCGAGTGCGTGTCGGTGATCGGTCAGCCAATGAACAATGGCCAGATCAACATCACCTTCAACGGCGAAACCGTGTTTGAAGGTCAGCGTCGTCTGCTGCAACGTCAGTGGGCTGAAACCAGCTACCAGATCCAGCGTCTGCGTGACAACGCCGACTGCGCCGAACAAGAGTTCGACGTGTTGCTGAAAGAAGACAATCCGGGCCTTAGCGTCAAGCTGAGCTTTGACGTCAACCAGGACGTCGCTGCGCCTTACATCAAGAAAGGCATCCGCCCACAGGTTGCCGTGCTGCGTGAGCAGGGCGTCAACGGTCAGGTGGAAATGGCGGCCGCGTTCGACCGTGCCGGTTTCAACGCAATCGACGTGCACATGAGTGACATTCTGGCCGGCCGTGTCGACCTGAACGAGTTCAAGGGTCTGGTCGCTTGCGGTGGTTTCTCCTACGGCGACGTGCTCGGTGCCGGTGAGGGCTGGGCCAAGTCGGCGCTGTTCAACAGCCGTGCTCGCGATGCGTTCCAGGGTTTCTTCGAGCGTACCGACAGCTTCACCCTCGGTGTGTGCAACGGTTGCCAGATGATGTCCAACTTGCACGAGCTGATCCCGGGCAGCGAGTTCTGGCCGCACTTTGTGCGTAACCGTTCCGAGCAGTTCGAAGCGCGCGTGGCGATGGTGCAGGTCCAGGAGTCGAATTCGATTTTCCTGCAGGGCATGGCCGGTTCGCGTATGCCGATCGCTATCGCTCACGGTGAAGGTCATGCCGAGTTCGCCAGTGAAGAAGCGTTGCTGGAAGCCGATCTGTCGGGTTGCGTGGCGATGCGTTTTGTCGATAACCATGGCAAGGTCACCGAGAGCTATCCGGCCAACCCGAACGGCTCGCCGCGTGGGATTACTGGTTTGACCAGTCGCGACGGTCGCGTGACGATCATGATGCCGCACCCGGAGCGTGTGTTCCGTGCGGTGCAGAACTCGTGGCGTTCGGAAGACTGGAACGAGGACGCACCTTGGATGCGTATGTTCCGTAATGCTCGGGTCTGGGTTAACTAAGCGCTGTGTACAAGCTCAGTTTTTTTGTTCCGGCCAGTCATGTGGAGCAGGTCAAGAGTGCTGTATTCGCTGCGGGTGGTGGGCGGATCGGGGCTTATGATCATTGTGCGTGGCAGGTGCTTGGCCTTGGTCAGTTTCGCCCTTTGGACGGCAGTCAGCCGTTTATTGGTGAGGCGGGGCAGGTCGAGCGGGTTGAGGAATGGAAGGTTGAGCTTGTGGTGGCGGATGAGTTGATTCGTTCGGTGGTGATGGCTCTGAAGCAGAGTCATCCCTATGAGACGCCGGCTTATGAGGTGTGGCGGTTGGAGGATTTTTGATCTGCCAGCTGCTGAAATGAGAAACCCGCTGAATTTGGATTCAGCGGGTTTTTTATTGCTTTGGATTTGAGGCGGCCTTCGGGCCGACCATGTTTTGGGTTGATCGGGTGTATATCCGTTGCTGCGGTAACGGCCACTTAGGGTTTCGCCCTGACGGCG
>NZ_JARVSN010000043.1:0-26721 GCF_030209165.1 Pseudomonas sp. fls2-241-R2A-110
CGCCGTCAGGGCGGAACCCTAAGCCGCCGTTACCGCAGAAACGGATATGTCCCCAACCGCAACCGCAACCGCAACCCCAACCCCAACCCCAAAACCATCTTAAGTGAACAGAACTACTAGCAAAACGGGGGGGCTCACTGAATGATCAGGTTGTTAAACAACAAATCCTCAACCACCGGCTTACCCGTTTCATCGTTCATCACTTGCTGAGTCTGCTTCAGGGCTTCCTGGCGCAGCTTCTCCTTGGCTTCGACGTTATTCATCGCCTCGGTCGTCTGCTGTGCGAACAACGCGACCAACTGATTGCGAATCAACGGCTCGTTGGCCTTCACCGCTTTGGTGGCCTCCTCACCGGTCACGCGCAATGCCACATCGGCCTTGTAGACCTTGAGCTTTGGCGTACCGTCCAGCCCGTAATTGCCCACGAACGGCGGGCTCAAGGTGATGTAATTGACCTTCGGAGCTTCACCTTCTTTGGCTTCTTCGGCCATCGCTGCCACAGGCAGAGACAGGGCCAGCAACAACATGATCCACGCTTTCACAATTCGCTCCTTATCCGGTTTGCGGCCTAGCATAACGACCCGCCGCTCAAGCACAAGCTTATGGCTGACTATCAGGGTCGGGCATGCTCGTTGACCCATCGACTCACACACCTACACTTATCGGCCATCACTCCCAAAGGAATAGCCCTGATGAAAGCCGTGCTGTGCAAAGCCTTCGGCCCTGCCGAATCGCTGGTGCTGGAAGAGGTCGCCAGCCCTGTCGCGAAGAAGAATGAAATCCTGCTGGACGTGCACGCCGCCGGGGTGAATTTCCCGGACACGCTGATCATCGAGGGCAAATACCAGTTCAAGCCGCCCTTCCCGTTCTCGCCGGGCGGTGAGGCGGCGGGCGTGGTCAGTGCGGTGGGTGAAAAGGTCAGTCACCTCAAGGTCGGTGACCGGGTCATGGCCCTGACCGGGTGGGGCAGCTTCGCCGAACAGGTCGCAGTGCCGGGCTACAACGTGCTGCCGATTCCGCCGTCGATGGACTTCAACACCGCCGCTGCCTTCAGCATGACCTACGGCACTTCGATGCACGCGCTCAAGCAACGCGCCAACCTGCAACCGGGCGAAACCCTGTTGGTGCTCGGCGCTTCCGGCGGTGTTGGCCTGGCTGCGGTGGAAATCGGCAAGGCCATGGGCGCCCGCGTGATTGCCGCCGCCAGCAGCGCCGAGAAGCTGGCCGTGGCCAAGGCTGCTGGCGCCGATGAGCTGATCAACTACAGCGAAACCAGCCTCAAGGACGAAATCAAACGCCTGACCGACGGCCAGGGCGCCGATGTTATTTACGATCCAGTCGGCGGCGACCTATTTGACCAGGCCGTGCGCGCCATCGCCTGGAACGGCCGCCTGTTGGTGGTCGGCTTCGCCAGCGGACGGATCCCGGAGTTCCCGGTGAACCTGGCGCTGCTCAAGGGTGCCGCCGTGGTCGGTGTGTTCTGGGGCTCCTTTGCCCAACGCCAGCCGCAGGACAACGCGGCGAACTTCCAGCAACTGTTTGGCTGGTTTGCCGAAGGCAAGCTGAAGCCGTTGGTGTCTCAGGTGTACCCGCTGAGCAATGCGGCGCAGGCGATCAATGATCTTGGCCAGCGCAAGGCGGTCGGCAAAGTGGTGGTTCAAGTTCGCTGAGCCAGGAAAAGCGGTCTGGTTTAGCCAGGCCGCTTTTTTATTGTCCGGGCCCAGAGAAACGCGCCTGTTCAGGTTGGCGATCAACGATAGGAGCAGCTCGCGCTCCAACTACTGCGTACAAATCACATTCAAAAAATAGGCTCGGGTGTAGCGGCATAGGACGGCTCCCATACCGCCCTTCACTTATACCTGAGCGACATGTTCGTAAAAGAACATGCGATCGCCCTGATTTCCGCTGTTTTGCTAATGCGAACCGGTGCTATTTTCGGTAACGAAACTGTAACATTCGCATCCGCAGTCAAAACAAGAAATCTGGAGCTCTTGAATGTTTGCTTTCTTTCGTCCTGCCGCACATCAGGCTCCATTGCCTGAAGAAAAAATAGACAGCACCTACCGACGCCTTCGCTGGCAGATCTTCGCCGGGATTTTCATTGGCTATGCGGGTTACTACCTGCTGCGCAAGAACTTCACACTGGCGTTCCCGGATCTGATCGCCCAAGGCTACACAAAGGGTCAGTTGGGCGTGGCCATGTCGGCGATTGCGATCGCCTACGGCCTGTCCAAGTTTTTGATGGGCATCGTCTCCGACCGCTCCAACCCGCGTTACTTCCTGCCCTTCGGCCTGGTGGTCTCTGCAGGGGTGATGTTCGTGTTCGGTTTCGCGCCATGGGCAACGTCCAGCGTGACCATGATGTTCATCCTGTTGTTCATCAACGGTTGGGCACAAGGGATGGGCTGGCCACCGAGTGGCCGGACCATGGTGCACTGGTGGTCGCAGAAAGAACGCGGAGGCGTGGTGTCGGTCTGGAACACCGCGCATAACGTCGGCGGCGGCTTGATCGGCCCGTTGGCGATTCTCGGCATGGGCTGGTTCAACGACTGGCACAGTAAGTTCTATGTCCCGGCCGTCGTGGCGCTGCTGGTCGCCGTATTTGCCTTCATTGTGATGCGCGATACGCCGCAATCGACCGGCTTGCCGCCGATCGAGAAGTATAAGAACGATTACCCGCAAGGCTACGACGCCAGCCACGAAGAGGAATTCAGCGCCAAGGACATCTTCGTCAAATACGTGCTGCGCAACAAAATGCTCTGGTTCATCGCCATGGCCAATGTCTTCGTCTACTTGCTGCGCTACGGCATCCTGGACTGGGCCCCGACCTACCTCAAAGAGGTCAAGCATTTCGACTTTGACAAGACCTCGTGGGCGTACTTCCTGTACGAGTGGGCAGGGATTCCCGGCACGTTGTTGTGCGGCTGGATGTCGGACAAGATCTTCCGTGGCAACCGTGGCCTGACCGGCATGGTGTTCATGGCGTTGGTGACCGTTGCGACAATCGTGTATTGGCTCAATCCGCCAGGCAACCCGATGATCGACATGATCTCGCTGTTCGCCATCGGCTTCCTGATCTACGGTCCGGTGATGCTGGTCGGCTTGCAGGCGCTGGAATTGGTACCGAAGAAAGCCGCGGGTACGGCGGCGGGCTTTACCGGTCTGTTCGGTTATTTGGGCGGTTCAGTCGCAGCCAGTGCCCTGATGGGTTACACCGTGGACTATTTCGGTTGGGACGGCGGCTTCATCTTGCTGGTCGTTGCCTGCCTGCTGGCGATGGTGTTCCTGGCGCCGACATTGGGCCACAAGAACGTCGCCAGTCAGACCCGCGAAGCGATCGCCTGATCGACTTTTGACTTGCAGCGCTTGAGCCGCGCCTCCAGATTCCGGTCTGGCATGGCGTGGCTACGCAGGGCGTTGGCGGTCTGCTCGACATAATCGCGAGTGGTGCCGTAACGCCCGCAAGCGTTTTCGAACACATGACTCAGCACGTGATCCGGCAAGTTGCCGGCATAGCTGGGCAGGTGTCGCTCCAATACAAAACCCAACGCCTGAACCTGGCTTCCATCTTCGAGACGGCAATTGAGCCAGTGTGGGCGATAGGACGGGAATGGCATCTCTCGTTGCCATAAGGCATAGAGCGACGCTTCAAGTTGTTCTTCAGGCAAGCGATAAGCGAAGCCGCTGCAAGAACCACCCCGATCCAGACCAAAGACCAGCCCTGGCACTTCGGGGGTGCCGCGATGTTCGTGGGACCACAGGTACAAACCGCGATGGTAGCCATGCACTCGGCCGCGAACACGTTCAACCGCCGGGCATTCGGGGCGCCAGATCAGCGAACCATAGGCAAACAGCCAGACCGGCCCGCCCTTGTGGCGCGCCATGGTCGATTGCATCGAGCTGAGCAATTGTTCGTGCGTAAGCTGCGGCCCCAGATCGAGCCGCGGAGGGTAAGCCAGATTCAAAAATCCAGATTCGATGGCACTCATGGCGAATAGCGTTCAGCTCCCCGCGAATAAAGAATTACTAAATAGAACGCACCGCTGTAACAATAAGGCACATATGTTTTAAGGCAATTTAAGTGCCACGCACTGTTTTTGAATAATTACCTGAACGAGATATAACCTACCGGCATTTATATAAATTTATAAATACCGATCGGCTATATAGGGAGGTATAACGATTTAAGATCCAGGATCAAGATCGCGGATCAAGATCGAGGATCAAGATCGAGGATCAAGATCGAGGATCAAGATCGAGGATCAAGATCGCGGCGCGTACGCAAAAACGTCTGCGCGCATCTGGTGAGCGTCCATCCCGGCGTCGACCAACGCATCCAGCGTGCCGTAGACCATGGCCGGTGAGCCACTGGCGTAGACATGCAAGGCTTTGAGGTCCTGGAAATCTTCACATACCGCCTCATGCAGCATCCCGCAGCGCCCTTGCCAGCCGCATTGATCACTGACGACTTTATGCAGGAACAGGTTGGGCAGCTTTAACCACTCATCCCAATGTTCGATGGCATAAAAGTCTTCAGGTCGACGCACGCCCCAATACAGATGCACAGGATGCTTGAAGCCAATGGCGCGGCAATGTTCGATCAGGCTGTGGATCTGCCCCATGCCAGTGCCGGCGGCAATCAACACCAACGGACCGTCGGGCAATTCCGCCAGGTGGGTATCGCCGAACGGCATCTCGATCCGCACCATCGGATTGCGCCGAAGTTGCTCGATCAGATTCAGCGCACTGCTTTCGCGCGCCAGCACATGAATTTCCAGGTCGCGCCCCGAGTGCGGTGCCGAGGCCAGGGAGAAGGCGGATTTCTCGCCGTTCTCGCGCTCGATCATCAAATACTGACCGGCGTGATAGCGCGGCGGCTTGCCGGCCGGCGCTCGCAGATGCACGCGGAAGGTATCCCCGCCGACGTCCCTGCATTCAATGACCTGACACGACAAGCTGCGCACCGGCAGTTCTCCCAGCGCAAGCACGCCATCCCACAGCACGATGCAGTCTTCCAGCGGCTCTGCTATGCAAGTGTAGAACTCGCCATGATCGCGCACACCGCCGGCCTGCTCGACCCGCCCTTCTACCAGCAAGGCCGCGCACACATGGCAATTGCCATTGCGGCAGCTTTGCGGGCATTCATAACCCAGGCGCCGCGCGCCATCGAGAATCCGCTCGCCGGGCAATATCTCAAGCACTGCTCCGGAGGGCTGCAAGGTTACACGCATCAATCTATTCCTAACTGATTCCAGATGGCATCGATCCGCTTGGTCACGGCTTCGTCCTTGACGATGACCCGGCCCCACTCGCGAGTGGTTTCGCCCGGCCATTTATGCGTGGCATCGAGCCCCATCTTCGACCCCAGGCCAGAGACCGGCGAGGCGAAGTCGAGGTAGTCGATCGGCGTGTTGTCGATCATCACCGTGTCGCGCTTGGGGTCCATGCGCGTGGTGATGGCCCAGATCACGTCGTTCCAGTCCCGCGCGTTAATGTCGTCGTCCGTGACGATAACGAACTTGGTATACATGAACTGTCGCAAAAACGACCAGACACCGAGCATTACCCGCTTGGCGTGGCCCGGATACGACTTCTTCATGGTCACGATGGCCATGCGGTAGGAGCAGCCTTCGGGCGGCAGGTAGAAGTCGGTGATTTCGGGGAACTGCTTCTGCAGTATCGGCACGAACACTTCGTTCAGCGCCACGCCCAGAATCGCCGGCTCATCCGGCGGACGGCCGGTGTAGGTGCTGTGATAAATCGGTTTGATCCGGTGGGTGATGCGCTCGACGGTGAACACCGGGAAGCTGTCGACTTCATTGTAATAACCGGTGTGATCGCCGTACGGACCTTCATCGGCCATCTCGCCCGGATGGATCACGCCTTCAAGGATGATCTCGGCGGTGGCTGGCACTTGCAGGTCGTTGCCACGGCACTTCACCAGCTCGGTGCGGTTGCCGCGCAGCAGACCGGCGAACGCATATTCGGAGAGGCTGTCCGGCACCGGCGTCACGGCGCCGAGAATGGTCGCCGGGTCAGCGCCCAGTGCCACGGACACTGGAAACGGCTGGCCAGGATGCTTTTCGCACCACTCGCGGTAATCCAACGCGCCGCCACGGTGGCTCAGCCAGCGCATGATCACCTTGTTGCGGCCGATCACTTGCTGGCGGTAGATGCCGAGGTTCTGGCGATCCTTGTTCGGGCCTTTGGTGACGGTCAGGCCCCAAGTGATCAGCGGACCGACGTCGCCGGGCCAGCAGGTCTGCACAGGCAGCATTGCGAGGTCGACGTCGTCGCCTTCGATCACCACTTCCTGGCATACCGCGTCTTTGACGACTTTGGGCGCCATGGCGATGATCTTGCGGAAGATCGGCAGTTTGGACCAGGCATCCTTCAAGCCCTTCGGTGGCTCGGGTTCTTTGAGGAAAGCCAGCAACTTGCCGATTTCGCGCAGCTCGCTGACCGCCTCGGCCCCCATGCCCATGGCCACCCGCTCGGGGGTGCCGAACAGGTTACCGAGGACCGGGATGTCGTACCCGGTCGGGTTTTCGAACAGCAGCGCCGGACCTTTTGCCCGCAGCGTGCGATCACAGACTTCGGTCATCTCCAGCACTGGAGAGACGGGGATCTGGATGCGTTTCAACTCTCCGCGCTGCTCAAGCTGCTGCACGAAATCCCGAAGGTCCTTGAATTTCATTGACGATGGCCCCCCTAAAATAGGCGTACATCCTACCTGCTCTGCCGCTCGCTGGCAGCTTATCGCTGCTTACTTGGCCGCATTCACGTTGCCATTGCGCAGCGCCGCCAGGGTTTGCAGGCGCTTGAACAGCGGCTCAAGCACCGGCGCGATGAAGCGGGCACCGACCTCGGACAGGTGATTGTCATCGGTCTAAAGCGAGTGACCATCTTGCTCGACACGGCAAAGCCCTGCGTCATCACACTTTTCAGGCAAAAAAAATGGCGCCCCGAAGGGCGCCATTCCTGGCGGTTGGAAAACCGTCTTACTTACGCTTCATCGACAAGAAGAACTCGTCGTTGGTCTTGGTCGTTTTCAGCTTGTCGACCAGGAACTCGATGGCAGCGATTTCGTCCATCGGGTGCAGCAGCTTGCGCAGGATCCACATACGCTGCAACTCGTCATCGGCAGTCAGCAACTCTTCGCGGCGGGTGCCGGAACGGTTGATGTTGATAGCCGGGAAGACGCGTTTTTCAGCGATACGACGATCCAGAGGCAGTTCCATGTTGCCGGTGCCTTTGAATTCTTCGTAGATCACTTCATCCATCTTCGAGCCGGTTTCAACCAGCGCGGTGGCGATGATGGTCAGCGAGCCGCCTTCTTCGATGTTGCGCGCAGCGCCGAAGAAACGTTTCGGTTTCTCCAGTGCGTGGGCATCCACACCACCGGTGAGCACTTTGCCGGAGCTCGGGATCACGGTGTTGTAGGCGCGGGCCAGACGGGTGATGGAATCGAGCAGGATCACCACGTCTTTCTTGTGTTCGACCAGGCGCTTGGCCTTCTCGATCACCATTTCGGCAACCTGCACGTGGCGGGTTGGCGGTTCGTCGAACGTCGAGGCAACCACTTCGCCGCGCACGGTGCGCTGCATTTCGGTTACTTCTTCCGGACGCTCATCGATCAGCAACACGATCAGATGAACTTCAGGGTTGTTACGTGCGATGTTCGCCGCGATGTTCTGCAGCATGATCGTCTTGCCCGCTTTGGGCGGTGCAACGATCAGACCGCGCTGGCCTTTGCCGATCGGGGCGCACAGGTCGATGACACGACCGGTCAAGTCTTCGGTGGAACCGTTGCCGGCTTCCATCTTCATGCGCACGGTCGGGAACAGCGGGGTCAGGTTCTCGAAGAGAATCTTGTTTTTCGCGTTCTCGGGACGATCGTAGTTGATCGTGTCGACCTTGAGCAGTGCGAAATAACGCTCGCCTTCCTTTGGAGGGCGGATCTTGCCAACGATGGTGTCACCGGTGCGCAAGTTGAAACGGCGGATCTGGCTCGGCGAGACGTAAATATCGTCTGGGCCGGCGAGATAGGAAGCGTCAGCGGAGCGCAGGAAACCGAAGCCGTCCTGGAGAATCTCCAGCACGCCATCACCGGAGATTTCCTCGCCGCTTTTCGCGTGCTTTTTGAGCAGGGAGAAAATCACGTCCTGCTTGCGCGAACGGGCCATATTTTCTATGCCCATCTGTTCGGCCAATTCGAGCAGTTCGGTAATCGGCTTTTGCTTGAGTTCAGTCAGATTCATATAGGAATGACGTAATCATTTATGGAGGGGGGGAAATTAAGCTTTTGGCTTAATGAGGCCGCGCCGCAGAGAAGGCGACAGGATCGCGTACTTATTCGAAAAGGAGTGCGTCGGCGACGGCTAGCAGGGGGCAATGGAGAAACCAGTGCGGGGCCGAATGTACCACCTGAGTTTCAGAGCGTCTAGCCCTGAATAACGAAAAGGCCCCGCAATGTGCGGGGCCTTTTTTCGGACACTTTACAACGACGCTTAGATGTTGGCGTCGAGGAAAGCAGCCAGTTGCGACTTCGACAGTGCGCCGACCTTGGTCGCTTCAACGTTGCCGTTCTTGAACAGCATCAGTGTCGGGATGCCACGCACGCCATGCTTGGCCGGGGTTTCCTGGTTTTCATCGATGTTCAGCTTGGCAATGGTCAGCTTGCCTTTGTAGGTTTCAGCAATTTCGTCCAGAACAGGAGCGATCATTTTGCAAGGGCCGCACCATTCAGCCCAGTAGTCGACCAGTACAGCGCCTTCGGCCTTGAGTACGTCGGCCTCGAAGCTAGCGTCGCTAACGTGTTTGATAAGATCGCTGCTCATGGAAGTCTCCAGGTTGTAAGCAAAAAAACGTGGCCCATCATAGCCGCCCTTCCCTCGTTCAGGAAGGTGCAGATGATTGAGTCTCGCTATGGTGGCGCATGAGTTTGGGTATAGCTCAAGTCATGAGGTGGCGGGAGCGACGAAGGCAATTCCTGTGCGCAGTGCCGCGTTGCGCACATGCTCATGCATGGCCTTCTGCGCCGCGGAGGACGAGCGCCGAGCCAGCGCACGAAGGATTTTGCGGTGCTCCTGCCAGGTTTCCAGGGCCCTTTCGGCCCGGATGAACGGTAGCTTCTGGCTCTCCAGAAAGATCTCGGCGCTGGCCGTCAGGATACTCAGCATCGCCTGATTGCCGCTGGCGAGCAGGATCCGCCGGTGGAATTCGAAGTCCAGTCGCGCTGCCGCCTCGAAATCGCCGGCCTTCAACTCGTTGCGCATGGCAGCAACGTTGTCTTCCAGCGCATCGAGCTCCTGCGTACTCAGGGTCCCGGCGGCCAAGCCGGCGGCGAAACCCTCAAGGGCATAGCGCAACTGGAAAATATCCAGCGGCGAAGCCTGGGCCGCGAACGGCCAGCTCAACGCCGCTTCTGAACGTGACAGATCCACTGGCGACTGCACGAACACGCCTTTACCGGGCTGAATGCTGACCACGCCCAACGCACTCAACGACGACAACGCCTCGCGCAACGACGCCCGGCTAACCCCCAATTGCACCGCCAGGTCCCGCTGCGAGGGCAAGGCATCACCCGGCCCGAAACCCTGCTCGGTGATGAGTTTGCGGATGGCTTGCAGCGCCACTTCAGGTACGGCTCGGGAAATCGAGTTCATGTTTTTCAGACGGACCAGGCGAATGTGCCGCTA
Source organism: Pseudomonas sp. fls2-241-R2A-110 (assembly GCF_030209165.1). Lineage (NCBI taxonomy): Bacteria > Pseudomonadati > Pseudomonadota > Gammaproteobacteria > Pseudomonadales > Pseudomonadaceae > Pseudomonas > Pseudomonas sp. fls2-241-R2A-110. The sequence goes on from NZ_JARVSN010000043.1 coordinate 9,702, forward strand.
GTTTTAAAGCTATTCGCAGCGCCCGGCAAGTCGTGCCCCATGGGGGTTCGACGGTTTGGGCAGATGCGCCATCGGGGTGCGAATCCCGGCGCAACTGTTCAGACCAGTAAGACCGAATCAACCCAGCAAAACCGTGGCCTGCAACCCCCAAAACCGATTCTTGGCATGGCCCGTGCTCTGTCGATCCGCAGAAATTACTTCTCGCCGATCCGGAGATTTGCCATGACCCTGCGTTACAGCGCCCTCCTCGCCTCCCTGTTTGCCAGCCTGATGCTCAGCCAGGTGCCCGCCCATGCCGACGGACTGGAGGACGTGGTCAAACGTGGCGTCCTCAAGGTGGCCGTGCCTCAGGACTTCCCGCCGTTCGGTTCGGTCGGCCCCGACATGAAACCGCGCGGCCTAGATATCGACACCGCCAAGCTGCTCGCCGACCAACTCAAGGTCAAACTCGAACTGACCCCGGTCAACAGCACCAACCGCATCCCGTTCCTGACCACCGGCAAGGTCGACCTGGTGATTTCAAGCCTGGGCAAAAACCCCGATCGCGAGAAAGTCATCGATTTCTCCAGCGCCTACGCGCCGTTCTACCTCGCCGTATTCGGCCCGCCAGACGCCGACATCAAAGGCCTCGACGACCTCAAGGGCAAGACCATCAGCGTCACCCGTGGCGCCATCGAAGACATCGAACTGACCAAAGTCGCCCCTGAAGGCGTGACCATCAAGCGCTTTGAAGACAACAACTCGACGATCGCCGCGTACCTCGCAGGGCAAGTCGACCTGATTGCCAGCGGCAACGTGGTGATGGTCGCGATCAGCGAAAAAAATCCAAAGCGCGTACCCGCGTTGAAAGTGAAGCTCAAGGATTCGCCGGTCTATGTCGGCGTGAACAAGAACGAGCCGGCGCTGCTGGGCAAGGTCAACCAGATCCTCGCGTCCGCCAAGTCTGACGGCGCGCTGGAGAAAAATTCCCGGACCTGGCTCAAAGAGCCGCTGCCGGCCGATCTCTGATCGTCGCCCGGGAGATTTGATATGGCCTATCAGTTCGACTTCATACCGGTGGTGCAAAACACCGACCTGCTGCTGCGCGGTGCGCTGTTCACCCTTGAACTAACGGCCATCGGCGCGGTGCTGGGCGTAGGGCTGGGCATCGTCGGGGCGCTGGTGCGGGCGTGGAACATTCGCCCGTTCTCGGCGATTTTCGGGGTTTACGTCGAGTTGATCCGCAACACGCCGTTTCTGGTGCAATTGTTTTTCATCTTCTTCGGCTTACCGTCGCTGGGCCTGCAGATTTCAGAATGGCAGGCGGCGGTGCTGGCAATGGTGATCAACCTGGGGGCTTACTCGACCGAGATCATTCGCGCGGGCATTCAGGCAATTCCCCGTGGACAGCTCGAAGCCGCTGCCGCGCTAGCGATGACCCGCTTCGAAGCCTTTCGCCACGTGATCTTGCTGCCAGCGCTGGGCAAGGTCTGGCCGGCGTTGAGCAGCCAGATCATCATCGTCATGCTCGGCTCGGCAGTCTGCTCGCAGATCGCCACCGAAGAACTGAGCTTTGCCGCCAACTTTATTCAATCGCGCAACTTCCGCGCGTTTGAAACCTACGCCCTGACCACTCTGCTTTATCTGTGCATGGCCTTGCTGATCCGCCAACTGCTGAACTGGATCGGCCGGCGCTACATCGCAAGGAGCAGCCAATGAGCGATTTCACCTTCTGGGACGTCGTGCGCAACCTGCTCACCGGCCTGCAATGGACGCTGGCGCTGTCGCTGGTGGCGTTTATTGGCGGCGGCTTGATCGGTTTGCTGATCATGGTCATGCGCATTTCGAAAAAGTCCCTGCCACGCAACGTCGCGCGCACCTACATCGAACTGTTCCAGGGCACGCCGCTGCTGATGCAGCTGTTTCTGGTGTTTTTCGGTGTGGCCCTTGCCGGCGTGGAGATTTCACCGTGGATGGCGGCAGCGCTGGCCCTGACGCTGTTCACCAGCGCCTACCTGGCAGAGATCTGGCGCGGCTGCGTCGAGTCGATTCCCAACGGCCAGTGGGAAGCCTCGTCGAGCCTGGCGCTCAACCCGCTGGAGCAATTGCGCTACGTGATCTTGCCGCAAGCCCTGCGCATCGCCGTGGCGCCGACGGTGGGCTTCTCGGTGCAAGTGGTCAAAGGCACCGCCGTGACCTCGATCATCGGCTTCACCGAACTGACCAAGACCGGCGGCATGCTCGCCAACGCGACGTTCGAACCGTTCATGGTCTACGGCCTCGTGGCCCTCGGTTACTTCCTGCTCTGTTTTCCCTTGTCCCTCAGTGCGCGCTACCTGGAAAGGAGACTGCATGCCTCTGCTTAGAATTTCCGCCCTGCATAAATACTACGGCGACCACCATGTGCTCAAAGGCATCGACCTGAGCGTCGAGGAGGGCCAGGTCGTGGCGATCATCGGCCGCAGCGGCTCGGGCAAATCGACGTTGCTGCGCACGCTCAATGGCCTGGAGTCGATCAACGATGGCGTGATTGAAGTCGACGGCGAATACCTGGATGCCGCTCGCGCCGACCTGCGCAGCTTGCGGCAGAAAGTCGGGATGGTGTTTCAGCAGTTCAACCTGTTCCCGCACCTGACCGTGGGCGAGAACATCATGCTCGCGCCGCAAGTGGTGCAGAAAGTGCCTAAAGCCAAAGCAGCCGTGCTGGCGCGGGAGATGCTGGAGCGCGTCGGGCTGGGAGAGAAGTTTGACGCTTTCCCGGATCGGCTGTCAGGTGGACAGCAGCAGCGGGTGGCGATTGCCCGGGCCCTGGCAATGTCGCCAAAAGTGTTGCTGTGCGACGAAATCACCTCGGCGCTTGACCCGGAACTGGTCAACGAGGTGCTCAGCGTGGTTCGCCAACTGGCCAGGGAAGGAATGACTTTGATTATGGTCACCCATGAGATGCGTTTTGCCCGGGAGGTTGGGGATAAGTTGGTGTTCATGCATCAGGGTAAGGTGCATGAGGTAGGGGATCCGAAGGTGTTGTTCGCCAATCCGCAGACCGCGGAGCTGGCGAATTTCATTGGCACGGTTGAAAACACCCTCTGATCGTTCCCACGCTCCGCGTGGGAATGCCTCAAGGGACGCTCTGCGTTCCAATGGGACGCAGAGCGTCCCGGGCTGCATTCCCACGCGGAGCGTGGGAACGATCAGATCCCCCGCTTTCCTGCGCCGGATCAAGGCATTGAACGCTACGCGTTGGCGCCAGCGGTTGATCGTGGCACGATGTCGAGGTAATCGACCGAGACCCCCTGATCATGCCGCAATCCCAAGCCAAGAATCTGTCCCTGATCGCCGCGATCGACCTGGGCTCCAACAGCTTTCACATGGTCGTGGCCAAGGCCCAGAATGGCGAAATCCGTATTCTCGAACGTCTCGGGGAGAAGGTTCAGCTGGCCGCCGGCATCGACGAAGAGCGTCAGCTCAGCGAAGAATCCATGCAACGCGGGCTCGATTGCCTCAAGCGTTTTGCCCAACTGATCAACGGTATGCCTCCCGGCGCCGTGCGGATCGTCGGCACCAACGCCCTGCGTGAAGCCCGTAACCGCAACGAATTCATCCGCCGCGCCGAAGAAATCCTCGGCCACCCGGTGGAAGTCATCTCCGGCCGTGAAGAAGCGCGCCTGATCTATCTCGGCGTGTCCCACACCCTTGCCGACACCCCGGGCAAACGCCTGGTCGCCGACATCGGCGGTGGCAGTACCGAGTTCATCATCGGCCAGCGCTTCGAACCGCTGCTGCGCGAAAGCCTGCAAATGGGCTGCGTCAGTTATACCCAGCGTTATTTCAAGGACGGCAAGATCACCCCGGCCCGTTACGCCCAGGCGTACACCGCGGCGCGGCTGGAGATCATGAGCATCGAGCACGCCCTGCACCGCTTGACCTGGGATGAAGCCATCGGCTCCTCGGGCACCATTCGCGCCATTGGCCTGGCGCTGAAAGCCGGCGGCCACGGCGCCGGCGAGGTCAATGCCGAAGGCCTGGCCTGGCTCAAGCGCAAACTGTTCAAACTCGGCGACGTCGAGAAGATCGATTTTGAAGGCATCAAGCCTGACCGTCGGGCAATCTTCCCCGCCGGTCTGGCGATTCTCGAAGCGATCTTCGACGCCCTTGAGCTGCAACGCATGGACCACTGTGAAGGCGCCCTGCGCGAAGGCGTGCTCTACGACCTGCTGGGCCGTCATCATCACGAAGACGTCCGTGAGCGCACGCTCAGCTCCTTGATGGAGCGTTATCACGTCGATCTGGAACAAGCGGCACGCGTTGAGCGCAAAGCGCTGCATGCCTTTGATCAGGTCGCCGAAGACTGGGAGCTGGACGACGGCGTCTGGCGCGAATTGCTCGGCTGGGCGGCCAAGGTGCATGAAGTGGGCCTGGACATCGCCCACTATCAGTACCACAAGCACGGCGCCTACTTGATCGAGCACTCGGACCTGGCCGGGTTCTCCCGCGAAGACCAGTTAATGCTCGCGCTACTGGTACGGGGCCACCGTCGCAATATTCCCAAGGACAAGTTTGCCGAGTTCGGCGATGAAGGCATCAAGCTGATTCGCCTGTGCGTGCTGCTGCGCTTTGCGATCCTGTTCCATCACATCCGCGGCACCCAGGAAATGCCTCAGGTCGTGTTGCAAGCCAACGGCGAGAACCTCGATGTACTGTTCCCGGAAAACTGGCTGGACGAAAACCAGCTGACCCAGGCCGACTTCGCCCTGGAAGCGGAATGGCTGACCCGTGTGGGGTTCATCCTCAACGTTCGCTAAAGACGTTCGCTGAAATAAAAAAAGGCCTTCTTCGGAAGGCCTTTTTCATGTCCAGCATCCAGCATCCAGCATCCAGCAAACACCATAAACCTCATGTGAGAGCGGGCTTGCCCGCGAAAGCGGTGTGTCAGGCAACAACGATATTGACTGAAACGACGCCTTCGCGAGCAAGCCCGCTCCCACAGGTTTTGTGCGTTAACGCACAGCCAGGATCGGGCTGCCCAGACGTTCCAGCAAGGTCGCCTGCGCACTGCGCGGGTTCTGGTTGCCGGTCGGTGTGTTGCGGATGTAACGACCGTCCGCCTGCAAGCTCCAGCTGTGGGTGTTGTCGGTCAGGTAGAGCTCCAGCTCTTTCTTGACCCGCATGATCAGCTTCTTGCCTTCCACCGGGAAGCAAGTCTCGACGCGCTTGTCGAGGTTGCGCTCCATCCAGTCGGCGCTGGAGAGGAACATCTGTTCTTCACCGCCATTGAGGAAGTAGAAGACCCGGGTGTGTTCCAGGAAACGACCGATGATCGAACGCACGTGGATGTTGTGCGAAACCCCGGCGATGCCCGGACGCAGGCAGCACATGCCGCGCACCACCAGGTCGATACGCACCCCGGACTGGCTGGCCTTGTACAACGCGCGGATGATCTTCGGATCGGTCAGCGAGTTGAACTTGGCGATGATGTGCGCCGGTTTGCCATCGAGGGCGAACTGGGTTTCGCGGGCAATCATGTCGAGCATGCCCTTCTTCAGCGTGAACGGCGCATGCAACAGCTTCTTCATTCGCAGGGTTTTGCCCATGCCGATCAGCTGGCTGAACAGTTTGCCGACGTCTTCGCACAAGGCATCATCGGACGTCAGCAGGCTGTAGTCGGTGTACAGACGGGCGTTGGCCGCGTGGTAGTTGCCGGTCCCCAAGTGGGCGTAGCGTACGATTTCGCCGGCCTCACGACGCAGGATCAGCATCATCTTGGCGTGAGTCTTGAAGCCGACCACACCGTAAATTACCACCGCACCGGCCGCTTGCAGACGGCTGGCCAGTTGCAGGTTGGACTCTTCATCGAACCGTGCGCGCAATTCGATCACCGCGGTGACTTCCTTGCCGTTGCGCGCCGCATCCACCAGCGCATCAACGATTTCCGAGTTGGCACCGGAACGGTAAAGGGTCTGACGGACCGCCAACACATGCGGGTCCTTGGCAGCCTGACGCAGCAGGTCGACCACCGGGGTAAACGACTCGAACGGGTGCAGCAGCAGAATGTCCTGCTTGCTGATCACGCTGAAAATGTTCTCGCTGTTTTGCAACAGTTTCGGGATCTGCGGCGTGAACGGCATGTATTGCAGCGCTCGCTGGCTGTCCAGGCCGGTGATGCTGAACAGCCGGGTCAGGTTGACCGGACCGTTGACCTGATACAACTCGGTCTCGTGCAGGTTGAACTGCTTGAGCAAGTAGTCGGACAGGTGTTTCGGGCATGTGTCGGCCACTTCCAGGCGCACCGCGTCACCGTAGCGACGGGAGAACAACTCACCGCGCAGCGCGCGGGCCAGGTCTTCGACATCTTCGGTATCGACCGCGAGGTCGGCGTTTCGGGTCAGACGGAACTGGTAGCAGCCCTTGACCTTCATGCCCTGAAACAGGTCATCGGCATGCGCGTGGATCATTGACGACAGGAACACATAGTTGTCGCCAGCCCCACCCACTTCTTCCGGCAACTTGATGATACGCGGCAACAGGCGCGGCGCAGGGATGATCGCCAGCCCGGAATCGCGACCGAAGGCGTCGATACCTTCGAGCTCGACGATGAAGTTCAGGCTCTTGTTCACCAGCAACGGGAACGGGTGCGTCGGGTCGAGGCCGATCGGGGTGATGATCGGAGCGATCTCGTCGCGGAAATAGCGGCGCACCCAGGTTTTGATCTTGGTGTTCCAGTGACGACGACGGATGAAGCGGACCTGATGTTTTTCCAGCTCCGGCAGCAGGATGTCGTTGAGGATCGCGTACTGGCGGTCGACATGACCGTGTACCAGCTCGCTGATGCGGGCCAGGGCCTGATGTGGTTGCAGGCCATCGGCGCCCGCCTGTTCACGGGCGAAGGTGATCTGCTTCTTCAGGCCGGCCACACGAATTTCGAAGAACTCGTCCAGGTTGCTGGAGAAGATCAGCAAAAACTTCAGCCGTTCCAGCAAGGGATAGGACTCGTCCAGCGCCTGCTCCAGCACGCGGATATTGAACTGCAGTTGCGACAGCTCGCGGTGGATATACAGGCTGCTGTCATCCAGACCGGGAATGGCAATCGCCGGGGCCGCGGCGGCGGCGGCGGCGCCATCGGCCACCACCACGACGGGAGCTGGCTCCAGCTCCGGCGGGGTCTCGGCGATTTGCTCCACCAGGGGTTGAGCGTCTTTTACGGCAACTTCAGTGAGTCCTTCGGTATTCATGGAATGTTCCTGTGAGGGCTATTTTTGCTCTCGTAACAATTGAGCGGCACGCACGGCAAAGTAAGTCAGGATGCCATCAGCCCCTGCTCGTTTAAAAGCGGTCAGGGATTCGAGGATAACTCCTTCACTCAACCAGCCATTCTGTATCGCCGCCATGTGCATGGCGTATTCACCGCTGACCTGATAAACAAAGGTCGGCACTTTAAATTCTTCTTTGACCCGGTAAAGGATGTCCAGGTACGGCATGCCAGGCTTGACCATGACCATGTCCGCGCCTTCTGACAAGTCCGCCGCCACTTCATGCAGGGCTTCATTGCTGTTGGCCGGATCCATCTGATAGGACGCTTTGTTGGCCTTGCCCAGGTTCAGCGCCGAACCCACCGCATCGCGGAACGGGCCGTAATAGGCGCTGGCGTACTTGGCGGAGTAGGCCATGATCCGCACGTTAACGTGATCGGCCAGCTCCAGCGCTTCGCGAATTGCCTGGATGCGACCGTCCATCATGTCCGACGGAGCCACCACCTGAGCACCGGCTTCGGCGTGGGACAAGGCCTGCTTGACCAGTGCGTCGACGGTGATGTCGTTCTGCACGTAGCCTTCTTCGTCGAGGATGCCGTCCTGCCCGTGGGTGGTGAACGGGTCGAGGGCGACGTCAGTGATCACACCCAGCTCAGGGAACTGCGCACGCAAGGCGCGAGTGGCGCGTTGGGCGATACCGTTGGGGTTCCAGGCTTCAGCGGCGTCCAGGGACTTGAGTTCCGGTGGCGTCACCGGGAACAGGGCCAGCGCGGGAATCCCCAGTTCGACCCACTTCGCCGCTTCTTCAAGCAACAGATCGATGGTCAGGCGTTCGACGCCCGGCATCGACGCCACCGCTTCGCGACGGTTTTCACCGTCCAGCACAAATACCGGCAGGATCAGGTCATCGACGGTCAGTACGTTTTCACGAACCAGTCGACGCGAAAAATCATCACGACGGTTGCGGCGCAGGCGGGTTGCAGGAAACAAACGGTTGGCGGGGGTAAAGCTCACGGCAGACTCCTGAGCCCGCTGGGGGCGAGCGTGACAGTTATAAGCGACCATTATGACGGTCGTATTACAGTTATGTGCACCCCTGTGACAGGTAGTCGCATTCCATTGTCCTTGTAGGAAATGTTCACGTCGAGACACATTTGGACACTTTCATGAATGTGCACGAAGGGTTAGGCTGCGCGTTCATTTCGCCAGCACCCAGACAATGCTCCAACAATTTCTTCAGGAATTCGGCTACTTCGCCCTTTTTCTCGGTACGTTCTTCGAAGGCGAAACCATTCTGGTTCTCGCAGGCTTCCTCGCGTTCCGCGGATACATGGACATCCAGATCGTCACGATCGTGGCTTTCTGTGGCAGTTATGCCGGCGATCAGCTGTGGTATTTCCTCGGGCGTAAGCACGGGCGCAAATTGCTGGCGCGCAAACCACGCTGGCAATTGATGGGTGACCGGGCGCTGGAACATATTCGCAAACACCCGGACATCTGGGTGCTGAGCTTCCGCTTTGTCTATGGCCTGCGCACGGTGATGCCGGTGGCAATCGGCTTGTCGGGTTATCCACCAGGACGTTATTTGCTGCTCAACGGGATTGGTGCTGCGATCTGGGCGGCCGCGCTGGCTGCTGCGGCCTATCACTTCGGCGCGGTGCTCGAAGGCATGCTGGGCAGCGTCAAGAAGTACGAGCTGTGGGTCCTTGGCGCCCTGCTCCTGCTGGGTCTGTGCCTGTGGCTGCGCCGCCGCTTCAAGAATGCCCGTCTGGCGAAGAAGATCTACGCCGACGAGCAGGCTGAACTGGCCAAGGCTGCCGAGACTAAGACGCCAGTCGAGTGAAGCGGTTTCTACAACAGTAGAGACCGATCCCGCTGAGCAGACTGTAACTGAGCACGCCGACCCAACCCGCCGCACTGGCCGGCCATAACCCGACCAGCGGCGCCAGCCATACCAGCGGCACGTTCGACGCCAGCCTCAGCAGCTCCAGCTTCAGCGCCTGCGGGCGATTCTCCAGGGCCATCCCCAACGTAAACAGACCCAGCGCCACGGCACTCCAGCCCAGCACCAGCGCTGCGGTCGGCAAACTCGGTTCCAGATTCATCAAGTAGCTGCCCAGCGCGATGTAGACACAGAACTGCACCGCCACGTACAACTGCTGACGCCCGTCCAGCGGCACCTCGAATTTACGGAACTGGCTCAAGTCCGGCTTGCTCATCGGGTATTTCGCCGCCACATCCGCTGGCCGCCAACCAGTGCGCATGAACCAGATCCGCAACGTGTCCCATTTGCTTTCAGCCCGTCGCGCATCGTCCCAAAGCTGCGCATAAAACTGCACGTTGGCCCACAACGGATTCCAGCTCGCCAAAGGCGTGGTCACACCGAAAATCACCGGTTCGTTGTCGTCCTCTTCCTGAAACGAGCCAAATAGACGGTCCCAAATAATGAACACCCCGCCGTAGTTGCGATCCATGTAGAGAGCGTTCTGCGCGTGGTGGGCCCGATGATTGGACGGCGTCACGAAAAACCACTCGAACCAGCCAAGCTTGGGAATGTGCCGCGTATGCACCCAGAACTGATACAGCAGGTTCAACGCCGCAACGCTGACAAACACCAGCAGCGGCACCCCGACCACCGCCATCGGCAAGTAGAAAATCCAGCTCAACAGGAAACCGGTACTGGTCTGGCGCAAGGCCGTGGAGAGGTTGTAGTCCTCGCTCTGGTGATGCACCGAGTGCGCGGCCCAGAGGATGTTGCGCTCATGGCCCATGCGATGCAGCCAGTAGTAACAGAAGTCATAGAGAACAAAGGCCAACACCCAGACCCAGACGCTGTCGGCAGACAGTTCGAACAGCGCCAGATGCTTGAGGGCAAAGGCGTAGGTGACCAGGCCGACACCCTTGGTCAGCAGGCCGGTGGTGGTCGACAACACCCCGGTGCTGATGCTGTTGATCGCATCCGCCACCCGATAATTGCTCACCCCGCGCCAACGATCGGCCAGCAGCTCGACGGCGATCAACACAAAGAAGAACGGCACCGCATACAGAATGAAGTCCATGACGCGCCCTGATCGGAATCTTGAGGACAGATGCTAGGTGTAGCCGTGAATTAACCCTATGGCAACGAGTGACAAATTAGTGGACATTTAACGCCATGAATCTGGAGAAAAACCCATGAGCAAAAAAATCGCAGTGATCCTTTCCGGTTGTGGCGTGTACGACGGCGCCGAGATCCACGAAAGCGTGATCACCCTGCTGCGACTGGACCAGCGTGGCGCCCAGGTGCAATGCTTTGCCCCCAATATTGCGCAGTTGCATGTGATCAATCACCTGACCGGCGACGAAATGCCCGAGTCGCGTAACGTGCTGGTGGAGTCGGCGCGGATTGCCCGGGGCAACATCAAGGACATTCGTGAGGCCAACGTCGAAGACTTCGACGCGCTGATCGTGCCTGGCGGTTTCGGCGCGGCCAAGAACCTGTCGAACTTCGCCATCGAAGGCGCTGGCTGCACGGTTCAACCGGATGTCCTGGCCTTGACCGAAGCGTTCGCCGAAGCGGGGAAACCGGTCGGCCTGATCTGCATCTCGCCAGCGCTGGCGGCGAAGATTTATGGGCCGGGCGTGACCTGCACCATCGGCAATGACGCCGATACCGCCGCCGCCATGAACAAGATGGGCGCGACCCACGCTGACTGCGCGGTAACGGAAATTGTTGAAGACAAGGCACGCAAACTGGTCAGCACCCCGGCGTACATGCTGGCTCAATCGATCAGCGAAGCGGCGTCGGGCATCAACAAACTGGTCGACCGCGTCCTCGAACTGACCCACGAAAACGACGACTGACCCGATTCAAATGTGGGAGCGAGCTTGCTCGCGATAGCGACCTATCAGGCGCCATCAATGTTGAAAGTGCCGGCCCTATCGCGAGCAAGCCCGCTCCCACAGGGTTCTTTGCAAGACTCAGGTTTTGCGTGTGAGCCGTGTCAGGATCCGGTCCAGCGCATTGGCGAACGCTTGCTTCTCCCGTTCGCCAAACGGCGCTGGCCCGCCACTCATCTGGCCTTGTTCACGCAAATCGGTGAACAGGTTGCGCACCGCCAGCCGGTCGCCCATGTTTTGCGCATCGAACTCCTTGCCTCGTGGGTCCAGCGCGGCGACGCCTTTCTTCACCAGCCGATCCGCCAGCGGTACATCGCTGCAAATCACCAGCTCACCCGGCACCGCGTACTCCACCAGATAATCGTCCGCTGCATCCGGGCCGCTCGGCACCACGATCAGCTTGACCAGGGCCAGGCCGGGCTTGGTCTGCGGCTGTCCCGCGACCAGCACCACTTCGAACTGGCGCTTGAGCGCAAACTTCACCACCAGATCCTTGGCCGCCCGGGGACAGGCATCGGCATCAATCCAGACACGCATTGTGTTTTCCTCTTTTGAAAAGCATCGCGGGCAAGCCCGCTCCCACAAGGTTAACGCTAAACCTGTGGGAACGGGCTTGCCCGCGAATATGAGCGCAGCGAATGCTCTTAAGAAGCCGGCACCCGCCGCTTTTCCGCCATCCAGCTACGCCCATACAGCACAATGATCGCAATGATCGCCACCGCCTGAGCACTCAACGAATACGCATCAGCGTGGATCCCCAGCCAATCGAAGTCGAAGAACGCCACCGGCCGAGTGCCGAAGATGCCGGCTTCCTGCAATGCCTTCACGCCATGTCCGGCAAACACCACCGACAATGCACAGAGCAATCCGGCGTTGATGCTGAAGAACAACGCCAGCGGCAACTTCGCCGAACCCCGCAGGATCACCCACGCCAGGCCGACCAGCAGCACCAGCGCCGTTGCGCCACCGGCCAGCACTGCGTTATGCCCCGCAGGCCCTGCCTGCAACCACAAGGTTTCGTAGAACAAAATCACTTCGAACAACTCGCGATACACCGAGAAGAACGCCAGCGTCGCAAACCCGAAACGCCCGCCACCGCCCACCAGGCTGCTCTTGATGTAATCCTGCCAGGCTGCGGCGTGCCGACGGTCGTGCATCCACACGCCGAGCCAGAGCACCATGACGGCGGCAAACAACGCCGTCGCACCTTCCAGTAATTCCCGCTGCGATCCGCTGACATCAATCGCATAGGCCGCCACCGCCCAGGTCCCCAGGCCCGCCAACAGCGCCAGGCCCCAACCGACGTTGACACTGCGCACCGCCGATTGCTGGCCGGTATTGCGCAGGAACGCGAGGATCGCCGCCAGCACAAGAATCGCTTCCAGCCCTTCACGCAGCAGAATCAGCAGGCCGGAGATATAGCTCAGGGACCAGCTCAAGCCATCACTGCCCAACAAACCCGCCGATTGCTTCAACTTGGCCTTGGCCGCGTCCAGACGCAGCTGCGCCTCGGCCGCCGGCAAACCGTCCTGCAACGACTGACGGTAAGCCATCAGCGATTTCTCAGTGTCCTTGCGCACGTTGGCGTCGACGTTGTCCAACGAGCTTTCAACCAGCTCGAAGCCCTCCAGATACGCCGCTACCGACAGGTCATAGGCTTGATCGTGATCCCCGGCGCGGTAGGCGGCGATGCTCTTGTCCAATGTAGCGGCGGTGTAATCGAGCAACTGCGCCGGGCCGCGCTTGACCTGCGCCGGTTGTGCACGCTGCGCACGGAAGGTCGCCGCGGCTTGTGGGCCGTCAGCGGCCAGCACTTCGACGGGGGTCTGACGGGCCAGGTCAGCGATGTTGTAGGTTTTTTCGGATGTTGATGTTGTTGCGGCCGGGTCGGCACTGAAACTGGCGATGTAGGTCGCCAGGTCCCAGCGTTGGCGATCGTCCAGTTGATCGGCGAAAGCGGGCATGTCGGTGCCTTCGATGCCCATTCCCAAGGTGTTGTAGAGCGCATACAAGCTCAGGCGATCCAGTCTCGCGGCATCACGCAAATTGGCCGGTGGCGGCGTCAGACCGACACCAGCCGGACCATCACCGGCCCCCGTTTCACCATGACAAACCGAACAATGCTGGGCGTACAGTGGCGCACCCCGTGTCGGATCCGGGGTAATGATCGGCGCCTGGCTGACTTCATAGGCCACGGCCAGTTTTGCACCGAGCTGGCGGGCCTGGCGGGCGATGTCCGCACCGTCCTGACGCGCAGAAATGGCATTGCGCAGCGTGCTGATGCCCTGCTCCAGCCCGTCTTTTTCCGGCTTGGCCGGCATCGCGGCGATCAAGCCTTGCAGCACCTTGATGAATTCCAGTTGCTCACGGTATTCACCCTCATCAATGACCTTGCCCGCTTGCACCGTCTCCGGGTAATCCGCGCCGATGTAATCGAGCAAATGCAGCGCTTGCGGCGCTCCTTCTACGGTGTTGGCCAACAGATTGAAACTGCACAAGGCAAACAGCGGAAACACCAGCCAGGCCAGGAATCGGGACGGGGCAGTCATGAATGAATCTCAATTGGAAATACGAAGTAACACATTGTTCACTTCCAATGCCATTCACTCAAGCTTTGTCTGCGGCGGCCGCTGAAGTACAGGAACAAAGTGCCATCATCCAAGTCTATAATTTGCCGCCTCATGGCGGCTTTTTTTCAAGGAAGACTCAAGGTAAATGGTCACCCGCCTGCGCCTCATGTTTGTACTCAGTGCCTGTTTGCTACTGAGTGGCTGTCCTACCCTGCGTGACTACAACGCCGAACTGAACGAGACCCTCGATTATTTCAAGGCCGGTCAGCTCGATGGTGCGGTTGCCGTACTCGACCGCAACAACCCCATTCCTCCGGGCGACCTGCTTTACCATTTCGAAAAAGGCGAATTGCTGCGCCTCAGCGGTAATTTCCCCGACAGTTATCAACATTGGGACTACGCCGACCGGTTGATTGAAGGCTGGGACAATTCGCCTATGTTCGTCCCCTTCAAAAAATTCACCGAGTTCAACAGTTACAGCGCCAACGACAAGGTGCGCTTATACGATGGCTACGATTTCGAGAGAGTCGCCCTCACCACGCAAATGGCCCTGATGCTGCTCTCCGGCTCCGAAACGGAACTGGCGCGCGTCATGATCAAGAAAACCCACGAGCGCGAAGCAACCATTGCCGACAAACGTGACAAGCAATACCTGGAACTGGAAACCCAGGCCAAAGAGCAAGGGGTCGCGATGAAACTCCAGGACCTTCAGGGCTACCCGGTAGCAACCCTCGACGCCCCCGAAGTGATCGCACTGAAAAACAGCTACCAGAGTGCGTTCAGCCATTACCTCGCCGGTTTCATCTATGAAACGCTGGACGAGAAAGACCTCGCCGCACCGGGCTATCGCCAGGCCATTGAACTGCGCCCGGATACGCCGCTGCTTGAACAATCATTGCGCAACCTGGCCAAATCCCCACTCAAGGCGGACGAAAGTGATTTTCTGTTGATCGTGCAAACCGGGCTGGCGCCGGCTCGCAGTTCGGTGCGCGTGCCGATTTCGGTGGATGTCGAGGGTGAAACCTACATCACCAACATGTCGTTCCCGATCATCGTCCCCGACACCTCCACGCCCCCCGTGGACTTCGTTATGGTGGACGGCAAGAAACACAAGCTGACGCTGCTCAACAGCTTCGGCGACATGTCACGGCGCACCTTGCGTGACGACATGCCGGGCATTATTCAACGCACGCTCCATCGCGCCCGATCCAATGTCGAATACCTGGCTTATCTGAAAAAGCACAGGCCCGAGAAGCTTGAAGAAACACTCCTGCTGCAGACGCAACGCGAGGATGCCGACACCCGCGTCTGGCGCACACTGCCGGACAAGACGCTGGTCGCCCGCCTGCGCCTCAAGAAAGGCGTGCATCAACTGACCGTGCCCAATGCGCCGGACGCAAAACCGGTCAGCTTCAAGGTGGAACAGACACATCAAGCCTTCAGCTTGCGCGCAGTGGGTAACCGCAGATTCGCCGCTGATGTTGCCTTGCAACTCGCGCCCCATCCCGCACCGCAGTCTGCAGCCAGCCCTGCCCACCCCTGAACGGAGAATTTCATGGGATTGAAACGCTTCGCTATTGTCGCGCTGGCCCTGTTGGCTGGTTGCGCCACCCAACCGCCGCCGGAGCCGGGCAGTGCCGCCAGCAAAGTGCTGGCCACGGGACCGATTGAGGCCGTGGCAATCGGTCCGATGCGCATGGCCAGGGAGAACGGTTTCCTGACAGTCAACGCGCAGTTGAGCAACAACGACACCCACAATCGAACGCTCTATTACCGCTATTTGTGGATGGGGCCAGAAGGTTTTCCCGTGGCCGAAGCCGACACCTGGAAAAGCTTGACCCTGTACGCAGGGCAAACCAGTTTTGTGCCGGCCATCGCCCCCGTGCCACAAGCCGTGGATTTCCGTCTGGAGATCAATACGCCGTGAACCGTCCCCTTGAGACCTTGCCCATGTTTTTACGCGTTTCGTTGCTGACCCTGGCCGCGCTGCTGATCGGTGGCTGCGCTGAGAATCGCTCGCCTGTGCTGGGCAGTGGCAACATCAGCTACGGCGACCCGAAAGCTGTTGAACTGGTGACCAACGAATTCGGCTCGACTGACCTGCAGATGATCGCTGAAAGCATGACCCGCTCGCTCGCGCAGTCGGGCGTTCTGAAAGGACGGCCGGTGGTTCAGGTCTACGACGTGATGAACAAGACCAGCGAGTACATCGATACCCGCGAAATCACCACGTCGATCAAGACCCAACTGATGCGCTCCGGCACCGCGCGCTTTGCCAGCGACAACACGGACATGCAGAGCCAGGTCGACCACCTCAAACTGCAGAACCAGAGCGGTCTGTACAAAAAAAGTACGGTGGCCAAAACCGGCAACATGATCGCTGCACGCTATCGTCTGGAAGGCTCGATCAGTTCGATCATCAAGCGCAGCAACGACTACAAGGACGTCTTCTACAAATTCAGCCTGCAATTGGTCGACGTCGAAAGCGGGCTGGCCGAGTGGATGGACGAGAAAGAAATCCGCAAAACCACGGAGCGCTAAGCAATGCGTGCATGGATTGGCATCATGGCCCTGGCCTGCGCCGTTAGCGCCCAGGCGGCCCCGAAAATCGCCGTTACCGACCTTGCCTATGAAGCCAGCGTGGATCAATACGTCCACGTGATCTCGGCCCGGGACAACCATCAGCAGGATTATTACGGGGTCAGCGGCTTGTCCAGATATGACGAGTACACGACGCAGAACAGCTATCTGGAACAGTCCGAAATCCGTCGTTTCAGTGGCGACATCAAAGGCCAGATGCTCAAGACCGGTAGGTTCCAGTTGATTCAGGGCACGCCCTACACCGCCAGCGCCAAAAGCGATGTGTACGACGTGATCAGACGCATCAAGGCTGGCCAATTCGAAGGGGCCGAATACGTGTTGTTCGGCACACTGTCGGACATCGATTTCACCGATGACATGAATGAACTGGCCATTACCGACGGCTATTCGGCAGTGCTGGCACTCACTCTGGTCGCGGATTTCAGCCTGATCAACACCAGGACGTACGAGATCACCTCGGCGTTCACCGCCATGGGTGAAGCCCAGGACACTAAACTGGTGAACAATCGTGATATCCACGTATCGCTGAACCGCCCGCGAGTGGTGCGGGACGTATCGAGGTCCTTGGGCGAGGACGTGGTTCGCCAATTGATCGAACAGCTCGGGGATGGCAGGTATGTGCCGTCGGGGCAACCAGAACCACGCAATGACCTGCCGCCGGATACCGCGCCAGTCATTCTGCGCTGAAACCTTGTCTAGTCCTGAAATAGGTTTACACCTGTTTCACCCCAACGCCCGATGCAC